>CAZTYP010000059.1:0-30660 GCA_964617555.1 uncultured Melioribacteraceae bacterium
CCCTTTTACATATTTCCCCTTTTCCAAAAACCACAATCCCGTTATACCGGCTTTACCTAAATACAACCCCGCTTTGCTTCTTTCTTCTTTAGGTCCGACCAAGCTTTTTTTCCGTACTATCACTAACGGAACTGATAAAATAAAGTTTTCGAAATCGCTCTTTTTTTTATGAAAAGATGATAATAATAATACGAAAGGATAAATTAACATAAAAAGGATTCCAAAAACAATATCGAAAATTCCTTTTGAAATTTTGTGAGTCGGGTCGGAAATATTGTAATCAACTTTAACAAGTGAAATATCTTCTAACATCGTAACGGAAGATTTACCCACAAGATAATCCAATTCTGTGCCTGCCACTAAAAATTCAACATTTATATTATCGCTTTGTGAGACAATTTTGAACATTTTTTCGAATGAAATTTCATGCGAAGCAAAAATCACCTTACTTATTTTTTCTTCTTTAATTACTTTAACAATATTTTCCAGACTCCCTATAATTGTATATCCATTGATATTTTTCCCTATCCCTTCTGCTGTTTTTCCGATAAATCCTACAATAGTATAAATATCGGAAATACGTTTATTCAGCTTGGTTGCAAGTTCATTGCAATATTCTTCGCTACCCACAATAAGAGTACGCGAATTATTCACACTGTTTTCAATCCCGATTTTAAAAACAATTTTGGCAATAAAACGCCAAAGAATAAAAAGGGCACCAGCAAAAAGGTAAGTTATAAGCAATAATGCACGGCTAAAAGCGTATTGTTTGAAAAAGAAAGTAAGTGCGGAAGAAAAAACCAACCCGACCATCAACAAAACAATGGTGCGTAAAACGGAAAGACTTTTGCGTTTATATCCTCCACCAAGAAAGGTAATAATTATCTGTAATGTTGAAGGAATAAAAAAGATCCACGGTTTTACCGCCTCGGGTATTCCCGTCCAATGCCCGGGACGATAAATTTTTTCCGCCCACATAAATGCCAGTGTAAAAAAGGAAAAATCCAGAATTGCCGAAACAATCGGTCGCCGATATAAATTAACCGAAGCGACAAAATGCCTTGCCATTATTGCCGAACGAAGGATAAGCTCTACAATAACGGAAGAAGAAAGATGTTTTTTTACAAAAAGATGCATTGCATCGTAAAAGATTTTTGTTTCGTTAATACTGCTGCGTTTTGTGCTTTCTCCTTTATAATGAATTATTTCCGTAGTAGGAACGTAATAGACTTTATATCCGGCTTGTTGCACGCGATAGCATAAATCCAGATCTTCACCGTACATAAAAAATTTAGGGTCAAATCCACCAACTTTTTCGTAAACTTCACGAGTAAAAAACATAAAAGCGCCTGAGATTGCATCAACCTCACAAATTTCGTTTTCGTCCAAATATGTAAGATTATATTTTGCAAAAAGTTTACTTTTAGGAAAAAGTTTACTGAGACCGGTTATTTTTGTAAACGAAGCCCAAGGTCCGGGGAAACTTCTCCGACATCCTGCCTGTAAACTTCCATCAGGATTTAATACCTTACATGTTGTCATCCCCGCATCGGGATTGGCTTTTATAAATTCTATCAATTTGATGAAAGTATCTTCACGTATAATGGTATCGGGGTTAAGTAATAAAATATATTTTCCAGATGATAATTCCAACCCTTGATTATTGGCTTTACCGAACCCGACATTTTTTTTATTGGCAATAACTTTCACATCGGGAAATTTATTTTTTATATCTTCAACACTTCCGTCGGACGAAGCGTTATCAACAACAATAATTTCGTACTTAAAACCAAACAAAGCTTTTTGCAAAGAGTAAAGCAGGTTTTTTACGAACTCTTTTACATTGTAATTAACTATTATTATTGAGATATCAGTCATTGCAACTTCTTTTTACAATTTACCAATAATGGAACGGAATCTGAGTTTCCACACCATTGTAATCGCTTCGCGTACAATTTTTTTAGACATTTTGGAAACCCCTTCAACTCTATCCATAAAAACAATCGGAATTTCTTTTATTCTGAAATTCTTTTTGTAGGTTTTAAAATTCATTTCTATTTGAAACGAATAACCGTTAGACTTAATGCCGTCCAAATCAATATTTTCCAATACCACACGGCGAAAACATTTGAAGCCGCCAGTAGGATCCATTACGGGCATTCCCGTAATTACCCTTGTATAAATAGAAGCAAAATAGCTGAGCAATAAACGACTCATGGGCCAATTAATTACATTCACTCCTTGTATATAACGGCTTCCGATTACCAAATCGTTATCATTTATTGCCGTTAGCATATTGGCAATTTCTTTAGGGTCGTGTGAAAAATCGGCATCCATTTGAATGGCAAAATCGTAATTATTTTCGAGCATATATTTGAATCCGGCAACGTATGCCGTACCAAGTCCCATTTTACCGGAACGTTGCAGTACGTGAACACGTTCATCTTCCTCCGATTTGGCTTTAACAAACTCACCCGTACCATCGGGAGAATTATCATCAACAACCAATATGTGGATATCGGGATAAAGTTCTATAAGCGTATGAATCATTTTTTCGATATTTATACGCTCGTTATAGGTTGGAATAATTACAATCGCCTTCTTCATGTTTGCCTCTTGTTAATTAAAATGTCCTTGTCCGAATATTACGACAAAAATTGTTCTGAATAAAATTTTCAAATCGTTACTTAAGCTCATATTTTCTATATAAAAAAGATCGTATCTTAATTTTTCTTTAACATCTTCTACATTTTCATCATACTTATGTTTCACTTGTGCCCAACCGGTTACACCGGGGCGCACTTTTAATCTTCGTTTATAAAAAGGAATTTCTTTTGATAATTTTTCCACAAAGAAGGGACGCTCAGGCCTTGGTCCAACCAAACTCATTTCTCCTTTTAAAACATTTATCATTTGAGGAATTTCGTCTATCCTCACTTTTCTTATAAATTTTCCTACCTTTGTAATACGCGGGTCGTTTTTGGTTGACCAAACGGGACCGGAGTGCTTTTCAGCATCGGCACGCATTGAACGGAATTTAATAATCTTAAAAACTTTTCCGTTTAACCCCGAACGTTCCTGTTTATAAAAAACAGGACCTTCACTTTCCAATTTAATTGCAACTGCAGTAATGACAGTAATAGGTAATGAAATAATTAATAAAATAATAGAAATTACAATATCCATTAAACGTTTTACTTTCTTTTCCCATTCGGGCATTAGTTGCGGAGAAATATTAATTAACGGAGCTCCGTATAATTGCGATGTACGGGCTTGTCCGCTGATAATTTCGTATAAATCCGGAATTATTTTAATTGATACTTCATCGGAATCGCAATTGCCCACAACTTCAAGTAAAATATCTCCTTCGTGTTTATCCAAAGCTAAAATTATTTCCGCAATATTATATTTTTTAATTACATCTTTAATATTATGTACCGTATCAACAACCTTAATATTATTATGTTTTTTACCAATGTTTTCATTTTTAACGGCAACAAATGCAACAATATCCAATCCCAAACCTTTATAACTCTCTATTGTGTCATGCATTTCAAATGCTTTTTTATTGTATCCTACAATCAAAGCATTTTTGCGCCCTATTCCGTTAATCAGTAACCGTCGTTGAATACTTCTGAGGATAATTCTTCCCGTTCCTACAAGAGTAAGTAACAATATCCAGTAAATTAAAATCAAAAAGCGATTTGTGGAAACAACATTATGAGTAACATCATCATAAAGGATAAGAAAAAAAAGAATAAAGACCCCGACAAAAGTTGCTTTGAAAAGAGTAGCCATTTCATCAAATCTGGATTCGGCAAACCAGGATCTGTACATTCCCACAAAAGTAAAAATAAGCATCCAATAAATATAAATTGCAATTAAAGGGAGTAAAAAAGCGGGTTCGGCAAATAAGCGAAACATTCCGGATTCCACACGGAAATAGAAAAAGAGAAGCCATGCCAAATTAATGGTAATAAAATCTGTTATGATTACTAATATTTTTTCGGTTCGTTTATTCAATACCGTAATAAATCTAATTTAACATATCTTACAAATATACAATATTATATTAATTAGTTAACGGAAGAATTTTCATTTGTCTTTTCCAAAACCTTTATTGCAATATATTCCCCTATTGCCAACGAAGCTGTTGCGGCAGGAGAAGGGGCATTTAACAAATGAATAATATTTTCCCTTTCAATAAGGAAAAAATCATCAATTAATCCGCCGTTTTTATCACATGCCTGTGCACGTATTCCCGCGCCACCCGGTTCCAGATTGTTTTTTTCAATTTGAGGGATTAATTTTTGCAAAGCGGTAACAAAAGCTTTTTTACTAAATGAACGGTAAAATTCGCTTAATCCTATCCGCCAATATTCTTTTGCAACTTTCAAAAATCCGGGCCATGTAAATGCTTCGAAAGTATCTTTCAAGTCAAAATCGGTTTTTGAATATCCTTCTCGTTTAAAAGAAAAAACTGCATTCGGGCCCGCTTCAACGCCACCGTTTATTAAATTTGTAAAATGAACACCAAGAAACGGAAAATTTGAATCGGGTACGGGATATATAAGGGTTTTAACAAAATGACGGGCTTCTTTTGTTAATCTGTAATATTCACCGCGAAACGGAATAATTTTTACATTTAAATTTTTCTCTGTTAATGCCGCCACTCTATCGGCTTGCAATCCCGCACACGAAATAATAAAATCCGTATTAAAAATCTTATTTTTCGTTCTAACTTCTTTTTTATTTTCAACATTAAAAATGTGTTTTACTTCTTCGTCGAAAAAGATTTTTACACCGTCAGCAATCAAAAGTTCTTTCATCTTTTGAGCAACAACTTTATAATCAATAATCCCCGTTTGAGGAACATGAATACCCGCAATGCCGTTTACATAGGGTTCATATTTTTTTAATTCTCTTTCATCCAATTTCAACAAGTTTCCCAGACCGTTTTTAATTCCTCGTTGATAAAGGGTTTCAAGATACTCCAATTCGTTTTGCTCAGTGGCCACAATCACTTTACCGCACAAATTATATTCAATATTATGATTATCACAAAATTCCAAAAGCATTTTATATCCGCTAATACAATTTCGTGCTTTTAAACTTCCAGGCTTGTAATATATCCCCGAATGTATAACTCCGCTGTTATTTCCGGTTTGATGCTGTGCAATATCATTCTCTTTCTCCAAAATTGTAATGTCAATTTCCGGAATTTTTTCTTTTAATTTAAGTGCGGTAGCAAGCCCTACAATACCCGCTCCAATAACGGTTAAATGCATACGGTATTCCTTTTATTTAAAATATTCAACACCGGCGCGGAATAATTTTACATCCTTATTCCCCGGAATATTTTTACCGACAAAATTTCCAAGACGTTCGTTATGCCCCATCTTACCGAAAACTCTCCCGTCAGGACTGGTAATTCCTTCAACGGCAAATTCCGAGCCGTTAGGATTAAAAAAAGCATCCATTGTCGGATTTCCCTCAAAATCGACATACTGCGTTGCAATTTGTCCGTTGGAAGTTAATTTATTCAACCATTCTCCGCTAGCAACAAAGCGTCCTTCACCGTGCGAAATCGGGACAGCTTGCACTGTACCTACTTTAACATTACTTAACCAAGGAGAAAGGTTGGAAACAATTTTTGCATAAACAATTTTGGAAACGTGTCGTCCTATCTTATTAAAAGTAAGTGTTGGGGTGTTTTCATCTGTATCTCTAATCTCTCCGTAAGGAACAAGCCCCAGTTTTATCAGTGCCTGAAATCCGTTACATATCCCAAGTATAAGTCCGTCACGATTATTTAATAAATCTGTAACGGCGTTTTTAATTTTAGGATTACGAAACATCGTAGCAATAAATTTACCGCTTCCTTCCGGTTCGTCGCCGGCGCTAAAACCTCCGGGAATAAAAATAATCTGAGATTTTCGTATTCCGTTTGCCAATTCATCTATTGTTTCTTCCAACATTTTTGGGGTAAGATTTTTAACGGGAACAATTGAGGTGGTTGCCCCGGCTTGTTCAAAAACTTTTGCGGAATCGTATTCACTGTTTGTTCCCGGAAACGCCGGAATAAACACATTCGGTTTTGCCGTTTTATTTTTTGAAACATAAATATTTTTCGTTTCAAATTTATATTCACGGGTAATTCTTCTTTTCTCTTTCACCGATGCTGGGAAAACATCTTCAAGCGGTTCACTCCATGTTTTAATTGCCTTTTCCAAATCTATGATAACATTACCAAAAACAATTTTCTTTTCCGGAATAGTTCTGCCAAGCAAAATGTATTTATTACTATCAAAATAAGATTGAATTTGCATATTATCATTTAACTCCAACACCAATCCGCCAAAATCCGGTTTAAATAAATCTTTCTCGGTAAATCCGGGCAAAAATTCAAATCCTATTTTATTTCCGAAACTCATCTTGCTTATAGTTTCCGCAACTCCATAGCCCCGAACCGTATGAATCGATTTAATTTTGCCATCTTTTATCATTTCTGTAATTATCTTATAATTCTCTTTCAGTTCCGTAAACAACGGAAGATAGTTTTCGTCTTTTGCAACAGGAATATATACCACAACGGAATCGCTGCATTTAAATTCGGGAGAAATTATATTTTGCAATTTCACGGTATCAACGGCAAAAGAAACAAGGGTAGGTGGCACATTTAAATCTTTAAAAGAACCGGACATACTATCCTTCCCGCCAATAGCGGCACGTTCAAATTTAGACTGTGCCAAATATGCCCCAAGTAATGCCGCCATTGGTTTGCCCCAGCGTTCAGGGTTATTCCCGAGTCGTTCAAAATATTCTTGAAAACTGAACCATGTTGTTCTGTAATCTCCGCCGGCGGCAACTATTTTCGCAACCGATTCAACAACAGCATAAACGGCACCGTGGAACGGCGAAACCGAAGAAAGGTAGGGGTCATATCCGTAACTCATAATTGTTCCCGTAGTGGTTTCCCCTTTTAATGTAGGAATTTTTGCCGTCATACTTTCGGTAGGAGTAAGTTGATATTTCCCCCCGAAAGGATAATTAACGGTTGCGGCACCTACACAATTATCAAAACGCTCAACCAGTCCTTTTTTACTTGCAACATTTAAATTGCCAAGCATATTTAACCATTCGGTTTCAATATTGTTATCAATCTTTTTTTCAAAATATCTTTCCGGATTTGTTTCCTTAATTTTCACCTTGCTCAGTTTAGGTGCACCATTGCTGTCAAGAAATTTACGGGAAATATCAACAATGGTTTTTCCTCGCCAATACATTCGTACACGTTTTTCTTTTTTTACTTCGGCAACGGTTGTGGCTTCAAGGTTTTCCTTTGCCGCAGCAGCTTTGAAAGCATTCTCGTTTTCTTTTGTAACAACACAGGCCATCCTTTCTTGCGACTCGGATATTGCCAGTTCGGTACCGTCAAGTCCTTCATATTTTTTCGGAACAGCATCAAGATTTATTTCAAGCCCTTCGGCTAATTCACCTACCGCAACCGAAACCCCTCCTGCACCAAAATCGTTACACCGTTTAATCATACGTGTTACATTTGCATCGCGGAATAATCTTTGAATTTTTCTCTCTTCGGGTGGATTTCCTTTTTGTACTTCTGCACCGCACGTAATAATAGATTCTTCCGTATGTGCCTTGGAAGACCCCGTAGCACCGCCGCAACCGTCGCGACCGGTTTTACCGCCAAGTAAAACAACAACATCCCCCGGCACAGGGCGCTCTCTTACAACGTTATATTTTGGAGCAGCAGCAATAACGGCTCCTATCTCCATCCTTTTTGCAACATATCCCGGATGATATATTTCGTCTACCAATCCGGTACTTAACCCGATTTGATTTCCGTAAGAACTGTATCCGTGTGCTGCTTCGGTTGTAATTTTACGTTGCGGTAATTTTCCTTCCAAGGTTTTGTCAAGCGGAATTCGGGGGTCGCCGGAACCGGTAACACGCATTGCTTGGTATACATATGCCCGTCCGGAAAGAGGGTCTCTAATTGCTCCGCCCAAACATGTTGCCGCTCCGCCGAAGGGCTCAATCTCCGTGGGATGATTGTGTGTTTCGTTTTTGAACATAACAAGCCAATCTTGCTCTTGCCCCTCAACATCTACCTTAACTTCAATGCTGCAAGCGTTTATTTCTTCGGATTCATCAAGCCCTTTCAGTTTTCCTTCCAGTTTCAACTTTTTCATTGCAAGTGTGGCAATATCCATAAAATTTATTGCTTTGCCGTACACTTTTTCTTTATAAACACGTTCTCTATCTTTTAAATATTGTTCATATGTTTCTTTAATTTTATCAGAAGTTCTTCCATCTTCAAATTTAACATCTTCAATGGAGGTAAGAAAAGTTGTATGCCGGCAATGATCTGACCAATAAGTATCAAGTATTTTCATCTCCGTTTCGGTAGGATTTCTTTTTTCGATATTGCAAAAATAATTTTGACAAAATTTAAGGTCATCAAAATCCATTGCCAAACCCATTGTATGCAAAAGTTCATTTAACTCAAAATCATTCATTGCAATAAAATTATTAATTTGCTTTACATCCGGCGGGGTATATAAATCGTCTTTTAGTGTAACAGGCTTATCTAAAGAGGCTTCGCGAGAATCTACAGGATTAATCAAATAATTCTTTATTTTAATAAAGTCACTATCGGAAATGTTTCCTTTAATAAGAACCACTTTTGCATATTTTACATTAGGTCGTTCACCTTGTGTAAGAATTTGAATACACTGGGAAGCAGAATCGGCACGTTGGTCATATTGCCCCGGTAAATATTCGATTGCGAAAAATCTGTCCGTCTTGTCATACGGGAAATTTTCATCATAAACAAAATCTACGGGAGGTTCCGAAAAAATTGTTTTTCGAGCTGTTAAATATGTTTCATCAGATATATTTTCAATATCGTAACGATATAAAATTCGTACGTTTTCAATATTATCTATCAACAAATACTCTTTTAACTCGTTAAAAAGGGAAACCGCTTCAATATTAAAACCACTTTTCTTCTCAACAAAAACTCTTTTAATACCCATTAAGTTATCTCTTGTTTTTAAAAAAATTTAATTTTTAAATTTACTCAATTAATAGATAATCTTTTTCCGATTTTTAGAACTAATACAATTTATAAGCGAATATAACTTTTTTCGCTATTTTATTTTATATTTGCAAAGGAAAAACGAGAAACTATAATGCAAAAGAGCAAATCGTATAAACCGGATTGGGTACCTGCAAACGGGGGTAATGAATTTACATCTTCAGTAAAAAAAGGAGTTGTCCCCACAAATAATTCCAAGGCTCGTAAATTCAATAAAGACTTTCCCGAACTTGAGGAATATATTACGGGAGTTTTGAGAAATAACAGAACATTATTGGCAAAAACAATTACTCTTATTGAAAGCAATTCTCCCAAACATCAACAGATTGCAAAAGAAATTATTCAAAAATTATTGCCTCATGCCGGCAACTCCGTCAGAATAGGAATTTCCGGCGTTCCCGGAGCCGGCAAAAGTACGTTTATTGAATCTCTTGGTATTTATTTAATTAATAACGGGTATAAAGTTGCCGTTCTTACCGTAGACCCCAGTTCCTCACTCAGTAAAGGGAGCATTCTCGGGGATAAAACACGAATGGAAAACTTATCGAAAGAGCCGAATTGTTTTATCCGCCCTTCCCCGTCGGGTAATACTCTGGGGGGTGTTACGGCTAAAACACGAGAAACTATCACGGTTTGTGAAGCTGCAGGATTCGATGTAGTTTTAATTGAAACCGTTGGAGTGGGACAAAATGAAATTGCCGTTCGTTCTATGGTAGATTTGTTTTTATTAATGATGATTCCCGGAGCCGGCGACGAATTACAGGGAATAAAACGAGGTGTAATTGAAATATCCGACATAATTGTTATTAATAAAGCCGAAGGAGAGAATAAAATTAAAGCGGAAAGAGCAAAAATTGAATATTCAAACGCTTTACATTATATGCAATCGGCAACTGCCGGCTGGCAAACACCTGTTAAACTATGCTCTGCTATCAATAATACAGGAATAACCGAAATTTGGCAGACCGTCTCGGATTTTATAAATATTACAAAAAAGAATGGCGAATTTAACAAACGAAGACAAAACCAAGTGCTTCAGTGGTTCAATTCCTTAATAGAAGAACGGCTTAAAACCGAATTTTATAATAATAATAACATTAAAACTTTTTTACCTATATTAAAAAATGAATTGTTAAATAACGATATTTTTGTTATTAATGCAGTAGATAAATTATTTGCAAAATATAAAAACAAATTATAACATTATTTTTATTTTATCTTTTTGAGGGAAATGAAATTCATATACTTTTTTATATTATCGGTACTGTTATTTATATCGTGTAATAAAAACAAAAACGGTTCACGAACTCTTCCTTTAGATACCCAAACAAAAAAGATTTTAAAAGATTCCGTTGCAAATAATAATAACACAACTTTACAAGATAGTTCAGTTGAACAAAAAACAAGTAACAATAAAGATACGTTAAAAAAAACAAAACCGATTGAAAACATTTTATCCAAAGAAAACAATAAAACATCAAATAAAATAAAATCCATTTCAGAACTGTGGCAAGAATATAAAAATGCAAAAAAAATGGCAGCAAAGTTTATTGAGAAAAATAATCTCGATTCCATTATACACTATTTTAACATTGCCGCAGATGCTTCGTATGAACTTAACCGTAATGATATTGCCACATGGCAATTAAACAACATTGGTTATTACTCCATTAACAAATTTAAAGATATTACGGATTATGATACACGGATGCAAAAATTATCCACTATGAAAAATTTGCGTAAAAAAGCTCTATATTTAAAGGAAACAAAACAAGTTTTCAGAGATAATTTTAATATTTTAGCTACGGCTCAAATTTATCTTTACAAAGCACAATTATTAGATAACGAACTTGACCCTTCCGACAGAACCGAAAAAATTGAAAGAAATCTTAAATTTATTACATGGATTGAAAATTTTATTTTCAACGGAAAAGTTAAAACCAGAGGTAATAAAGAGGTAGTAAATGACTAATGTAAATATTAAACTGATTTTTTTGTTGTTACTTGTTTTTGCGGCTACACTTTTTCTTATTCAAAACACACATGTTGCAAAAATCAATATACTTTTCTGGTCTTATTCCATGTCGGTTTCACTTGTTATTATTTCAATGTTGATTATCGGAATCCTTTTCGGATGGTTTTTAAAAAGTTACATTAACCACAAGCAAAAGAAGAAAGCAATAAAAGAAGAAAAACTTTCTAATTAATGCATCCAAAGGTCTCTGTCCAAACTTCTGTATTGGATTGCTTCGCTAATATGATTGGTAGTAATACTTTCACTTTCCTCAATATCTGCAATGGTTCTACTCACTTTTAAAATTCTATCGTAGGCGCGTGCGGAAAGGCCTAATTTTGTCATTGCCATTTTTAGCAACTCTGAGCCTGCATTATCCAATTTGCAAAACTTTCTTATTTCGTTTGTCCCCATATCTCCGTTACTATGAATTGTGGAATATTCTTTAAAGCGATTAATTTGAATATTTCTGGCTTTTATTACACGCTTTCTTATTTCTTCGGAAGTTTCCCCAATGCTATCGGAAGAAAGCTCTTTGTATTTTACCGCGGGAACTTCTATATGAATATCAATTCTATCGAGCATTGGTCCCGAAATTTTTGCCATATACTTTTGAATCATTCCGATTGTGCATGTACATTCTTTTGTAGGATCGGTATAATATCCGCATGGACAAGGATTCATTGCAGCTACAAGCATAAAATTAGCCGGAAATTCCAACGACATTTTCGAACGGCTTATTGTAACTTTATAATCTTCCATCGGTTGTCTCATAACTTCCAACACATTCTTTTTAAATTCAGGAAACTCGTCTAAAAACAAAACGCCGTGATGAGCAAACGAAACTTCGCCCGGACGAGGAAAGGAGCCTCCGCCTATTAAAGCCGCATCCGAAACCGTGTGGTGTGGCGAACGGAAAGGTCTTTCGGTAATTAAAGCTTTATTGCTTGGCAGAATACCGGCAATGGAATGTATTTTTGTTGTTTCAAGTGCTTCCTCAAAAGTAAGCGGGGGCAGTATGGAAGGAAATCTTTTTGCCAACATAGACTTACCCGACCCCGGAGGACCTATCATAACAATGTTATGGCTTCCGGCTGCGGCAATTTCCAATGCACGTTTTACGTTTTCTTGTCCTTTTACATCGGAAAAGTCCAAATGATATTTATTAACTTCCGAAAAAAGAGATTTTAAATCCGTTTTCACCGGTTCAAGTTTTGTTTCGGTTTTTAAGAATTTAACAACCTCTTGCAAATTTGAAACTCCGTAAACATCAATACCTTCAACAATTGATGCCTCTTTAACCGAATCCTGCGGGAGAATAATCTTCTTATATCCTAATTTTTTCCCTTCAACCGAAATTGGCAACGTTCCTTTTACTTTTCGCAGCGAACCGTCTAAAGAAAGCTCGCCAAGAAAAAGAGTATTTTCCAGTGCTTTGTTAGAAATTATTCCGTTAGCCGATAAAATACCTAGGGCTATCGGCAAATCGAATGAACTTCCTTCTTTTTTAATATCTGCCGGGGCTAAATTTATTATTATTTTTTTTAATGGAAATTCAAAGCCGCTGTTTTTGAGTGCGGCAATAACCCTTTCTTTACTTTCGCGAACTGCGTTATCGGGCAACCCGACAATTGTTACGGATGGTAATTGTTTTTCGAAGTGAACTTCAACCTCAACAATTACCGCATCAATTCCGTATGTTGCCGCCGAAAAAATTTTAGCAAACATATTTTCCCCTCTTTTAATTTTGTAAAGATATTAAAAACTCATTATCCCCCGGAAAATACTTTCTTTAATAAAAAAATTACTCTTTTTTTCGTCCTACAAAATTTTTCATTGTATCGTTTATCCCCATAAAATCAGCCACCCAATCAAAAAAGGCTACGGGGAGCATTCTTAAGGGGAAAAGCGTATAAACCATTGGTGGCATTATAACGCGAGTTCTCTTTTTTTCTATTGCTCTTACAATTTTATTTGCAACTTTGCGTTCATCAAGAATTGGCAACAGAAAAGAGAACCGGGTTTTTACTCCATCAAACATTCCCGTATTAATAAAATACGGTGTAACAATTGTTGTATGTATATTTTTTTTCATTTGCCGTAATTCCATTCTTAATGCTTCGTCGAAACCGAAATGGGCAAATTTGCTTGCCGAATAATCGGACATTTTAGCAACGCCAATCATACCTCCGGCAGAGGCAATATTTACTAAATGCCCTCTGTTTTTTTCCAACATTGCAGGAAGAAAAACTTTTGTTGTCCATATTCCGGCAAAAGTATTAACCCTTAGAGTTCGCTCAATTTCTTCAGGTGTTAATTCCGTAAAATATTTCCCCGAAATTACTCCGGCATTGTTTATTAGTATTTCCACAAATCCGTGTTCAGCCGAAATTTTATTGTAAACATCATTTACTTCTTCAAAATTGCCGACATCACAAAGATAACCGACAGCTAATTTTCCGACTTCTGAAATTTCGTTTACGGTTTTAATAAGATTTTTTTCATTAATATCCAGAATTATTACTTTTGCTCCTTTATCCGCAAGAAATTTTGCCATTAAACGCCCGATGCCGCTAGCACCTCCGGTGATAACTATATTTTTATTCAATAATTTCTTCTCCATTTTACGTATGCTCTTCATTTTTATTATTAAAATAATCTAACTCTATTTTAAACTCAAATAAAAAAGCGGAGTAAATAACAAGTAATTTTTACCGATTAATAGATTTGCAATGCATTATTTTTCTGTAGATGCAATAAAACGGGTGATTTTGATTGAAATAAGTTGGGCATAAAAATTGCCGTGTAATTCAGAAAAATTATTGAGGATAAAATGATTGTCGGAAATTTTAATTATCATCAAATTTTATTTGCTCTGGATACATTTAAATTGAATGATGAAAAATTAGGTTATCTTGAGAAAATAAACAGCGAATTGGATAGAGTGATTAAATGCTTTGAAGCACCGAAAGCTTTACCTTTGAAAATGTATGCCTCCGATAATATTAATATAGATGACAGTTGCAAAGAATTAAAAGAATACATTAAAAAACAATTTGAAATAATTTCAACAAATCCTTACGATAAAAGATATCCCGGAGAAGGTGAATTACGAGGACTGGTAAGAAGTGAATTAATCAATTATAAAAAACTGCGGACAATTGTTAATGATGAAATCAATAACATAATAGAAAAAATAAAATCGGAAGCGGCAAAAGTTACTCCCGAAAAAGAAGTTTTTTTTACCCCAAAAAAAGTTACTCCGTCTCATATAGCCAAACTGATTAAAAACAATCCGCAAAGAAAAATTGTTTGGGAAAATTCAATTGGCGAACTTATTGATATGGTTAAAATATTAATAATTCTCGAATTGTATCCGGGACTTAACGAAAAAAAGATATCCGCATTTATTTGCGAGCATTTTGTAAATCCCTCAAAAGAAAAATATCAGCTAAATCAAATTGATAAAGTTTATAAAATGCTGCAAAATACATTATGGAAAAACAATAAAAATAATACAACAAAATTTTTTCAATAATTAAAGATTAAGATATTCGTCCCAAATTTTATAAAGCCGATATGTTGCTTTAACATCGCGGGCACAATAAGTGGCAATCTCTTCAATTTTTCCGGCCTTATATAATTCTTTTACATCCATACCCGAAACACCGTGAGATTTCGGCGAGTCTATTCCGAAAGCATTGCAATAAAAATCGAGATTAAATTTTTTTGTTAATCCGTAATACGTAAACTTGTCAAGCAAATCTATGTGCGATTTATTGTTATACCTTTTGGAAATAAAATCCCGAGTCGGTTTTATTTGCAACATTGCGGAACGCATCATAACGAAAGGAATATCAAAATTTCTACCGTTAAAAGTAATAACCGATTCAACATTGGAAACATACCGCCAAAAATTTTCCAACATTTCCCCTTCGGGATAGGAACAATATTTTATCCCGCTTTCTTCAGATTCCCATTCTTTTTTCTCATTACTTTCAAACATTACCATGGAATTTTCCGTTTCCGTATTAAGCATACCGATTGCAAC
This sequence comes from uncultured Melioribacteraceae bacterium, assembly GCA_964617555.1. Taxonomy (GTDB): domain Bacteria; phylum Bacteroidota; class Ignavibacteria; order Ignavibacteriales; family Melioribacteraceae; genus 1-14-2-50-31-20. The sequence goes on from CAZTYP010000059.1 coordinate 15,187, forward strand.
CACTTTTGCCGTAAGAGGATAGAGGGAAAGATAACGAATTGCTTCATCGATTTTTTTTGCCTTCAATTCTTCATCTGTTTCTTTTTCGGCATAACGTAAAATAAATTCCTGTTGACTTTCGGAAAGAGTATCAAAGTCAACTCCGACGGTTTCAATATCAAAAACCAACATCATACAGCCCCCGTTGTTTAATGATAAAATTAGTAGTTTAATATTTACCGTAAAATATAAATTATTATTCGAATATTTGAGATAAAATTTTTTTAGCTTTTTTAATATCGCTATCGGAAATATCGAGATGAGTTACAATCCTAATGCCCTTTCCCATTCCTGAAATTAACAAACCTTTCTCTTTTGATTTTGCGACAACTTCTTCAACGCTTTTTGCTAAAGGTTTAAACATCAGAATATTTGTCTGAACTAGAGATAAATCAACATCAATCGAATCGGTTCCGGCAAGATGTTCGGCAAGTTCTTTTGCATGTTTGTGGTCTTCCGATAACCTTTTAAAATTATTTTCGATGGCATAAAGTCCCGCAGCGGCAAGTATTCCAATTTGACGCATTCCACCGCCCCAAGCCTTACGCATACGGAAAGCTTTTTCAATCACACTTTTTTCGCCAAGTATAATTGAGCCGACCGGCGCCCCAAGTCCTTTAGAAAGACAAACGGAAACAGTATCAAAATAGGATGAGTATTCAGCAACAGAAATTCCGGTAGCAACAGATGCGTTCCAAAGCCGCGCACCGTCCAAATGCATTTTTAAACCATACTTATCCGCTAATGTCTTTACGGCTTTTATATTTTCAATAGGATGTATCACACCGCCGGCAACGTTATGTGTGTTTTCAATTTCTATGACTTTTGTACGGGGCATATAATATGCGCTTGCCGGACGGATTGCCGCTTCTACTTGTTCCGGTGTAATCATTCCGTTTTTACCGTCCAATAAATTCATCGAAAGTCCGCTAAGTACAGCAGGCGAACCGGATTCGAACTGAAAGATATGGGCATTTTTATCACAAATTACCTCGTCGTTCGGTTCTGTTAAAGCATTTAAACAAAGTTGATTACCCATCACGCCACTTGGGACAAATAACGCATCTTCTTTATCAAAAAGTTCTGCACAATACTTTTGGAGTTTGTTTACAGTCGGGTCTTCTTTATAAACATCATCCCCAACTTCTGCGTTAGCCATTGCCTGCCGCATTGCCTTACTTGGCTTTGTTACAGTGTCACTTCGGAGGTCTATCATGAAATTTCTTTTTAATTTTCACAAATAAACTTAACAAAATAATTATAATTGAAACAAGCGAAGCCGATAAGGGAATTAACCACGGATATTTTGTGTAAAAGGTAAGTTTATGCTCAAGCGGAACGTTAACAACGAGATAATCCCTTGTGTACATTGCTGTTACTGCAATCGTTCTTCCAAACGGATCAATAAGGCAGCTTATACCCCCGTTTGCCGCACGCACAACGGCACGTCTGTTTTCAACGGCACGTATTACGCTAATCTCTTTATGCTGATACGGTCCACTTGTATCTCCGTACCAACTGTCGTTTGTAACAACCGCAATAAACTCGGCACCTTTACGCACAAAAGCCGTGGTAAATATAGGGAAAATGGATTCGATACAAACAAGCCCGCCTACTTTAATTGTATTGTTGCCATTAATTTTTATTTTGAAAACAGTAGTATCTTTTCCGGTATTCCAACCGGAAATACCTACATTCCATTTTATCCAATCGCCGAGGAAAGGGAAAGCATCAACAAGCGGGACTTTTTCTCCGAACGGGACAAGATTTATTTTTCCGTATTTTTGAATATTACGGCTACGAGGATTAAACAAAAGTATAGAATTATACGATGTATATAATAGATTACCGTTTCGTAAAGGCTTAGCATCTTCGGGGGCATTATTTTTATTATAGAATGTTGCATCGGGCATTCCTGTTAAAATCGCTACATTATTCGAATCAACAAACTCACGAATACGGTGTACTTCCGTTGAATAATTACCTGCAAGAAGATAAACAGGCAATGCGGTTTCCGGCCAAATAATAATTTCAGCACCTTCGCTAATTGCCTTTTCACTTAAGAGAAAATATCCCTCCAATTTATCCGATAAATTTCCGTCTTTCCATTTTTCATTCGGGTCAATATTCGGTTGAATAAGCCCCACTCTTACACTTTTACTATTTAATTTCGAACTTACAATTTTAATATTTCCGTAAATAAGAGGGACAACAATACAAAGCAAAAAAGCGAGAAACGGTCTTCGTCCGGGTTTTTCTTTATCCGATAACCTTTTTTTGAAAATAAACACAAAAATATTTGCATATAAAACCAAAAGCGAAAGTCCGTAAACCCCAATAATATCTGCAATTTGAATATAATTTGTAAAATGAGAAAGTGAATTACCGAGTGTAAGCCAAGGGAATTTGAAATCGGTTAAACTATACGCAAACTCAAAAGTTATCCAAAACAACGGGAAAAGATAAAGTGCTAATTTTTTGTTAACATATTTTTTAGTTAAATAATATAACGTTGATGGGATAAGAAAAACCAGTGGATTAAAAAAAAGCAGAGTTGTTCCGGCAATCATCAAAAAAGGGTCGGTGTTTGGCAACCAGCCGCCAACCCAATAAAGGGTAATAAAATTAAAGATAAACGCCGTAAAATAGGTAAAGCGATTAATTTCAGCGAGGCCGTTTCTCCTTTCCAGAACTGTAAAGTACGGCACAAATGCCACAAATATCAAGTAAGGCAAGGGAATTGGCGGATAGGAAATACCGATAAGCATTCCGCTGATTACTCCAAACCATAAATCTTTTTTACCCGATTTTGTTTTGGGAAAAATATTTGAGAATCGTAATTTCATTTTTTCTTTTTTAATAAAATTTTAACAACAAAAAATCCTATTATTACCAAAGTAATAATTCCGCCGGCTAACGAATAAGTGGAAAGATAATAATCTATTGTTTTAACGTTATTGCCAAGCAACATACCGGCATAAATAATTAAAGCATTCCATGCAAAAGCAGAAACCGTTGCAAAAAGAAACGTTCTGAAAACTTCCAATTTATAAAAGCCTGCAAAAAAACTTATTACTGAACGTGTTCCCGGTAAAAATCTGTTTGCCAATATTAATTTAAAACCCCATTTGTTGAACCAAACATCTGTCTTTCGCAAATTTTCTTCCGTAATAAAAGAGAGTTTGCCGGAACTCATAATTTTATTGCCGGAAAATTTTCCAACAAAATACATTAACATAAAGCCCAAAGAACTGCCGAAACTTGTAAGCAATAATACGGGAATATACCCCATGGACGTAGTTGCAATCAATGAGGCCCCAACAACCACAACAACATCACTGGGCGAAGGGGGAAATACATTTTCGATAAATGCAAAGAAAAAAAGCACCGCATAAATTAAGGCGGGGTCAAGATTACTTATGTAAAGAAGTATGCTCTCTAACATTTATCTTTTTACCATCAATACCGTTGAAATTACTTTTATTCCTTTCTCTTCCCCTACAAAACCCATCCATTCCGATGTTGTGGCTTTTACCGAAATTTGATCAAGATTACAATAAAGAATAGAAGCTATTTTTTTTTGCATTTTATCTATGAAAGGGCGTAATTTAGGACGTTGCAAAACTATTGTGGAATCAATATTTCCTATTTTGTAACCTTCGTTTTCGGCTAATCTGTTAACTTCTTTTAACAACAGAGTACTGTCAATCCCTTTGTATTTCGGGTCTGTATCGGGAAAGTGCTTGCCAATATCTCCTAAAGCCAATGCCCCCAAAACGGCATCACAAATTGAATGTAATAACGCATCGGCATCGGAATGCCCTTTTAATCCTTTTTCAAACGGGATTTCTACACCGCCGAGTATAAGTTTTCTGCCATCGGTAAATTGGTGAACATCGTAACCGAAGCCTATTTTGTATTCCGTTTTCAATATCTTATCTCAAATGTTTTAAATTCATTTTTATAGTCAAACCAATTAACGGAGTAAGATTTTACTCTTGAAGCACTTGGACCTATTTTTATCCAATCAATTAATTCTTCAATCAAAAACTTTTCTCCTTCAACAACCGTAAGCACTTCTCCGGTATAAAGGTTTTTTGTGTATCCTTTCAAACCGAGATTATTTGCTTTCGATAAAACAAAATATCTAAATCCTACACCTTGCACAACTCCTTTTGCAACTATTTCGGCCCTTGATAATTGCATTTTTTTAACTCCTCTTTAACCTAACAATCAAGTTATCAAACGTTTCCGAAATAATTAACCCTACAAATATAAGGCCTGCCCCCAATATTCCAAAAAGAGTAATCCGCTCGTTCAAAAAAGCAAAAGCCACTATTGCGGCAAAAATCGGTTCAAAAGAATAAACAATTCCGGCTTTTGTAGGAGTAACCAACGGTTGATATTTTGTTTGCAAACCCGTTGTAACCACTGTTGCAAATATCGCAGTATAAAGAACGGCAAGTATTAATTCACTTGTGAATTCAATATGTATCGCTTCATACGATATAACATCAAAAATGAAAGCAAAGGGAAGAGCAAGCAATGCAGGGACCAACATTTGGATAATAAGCAAAAATTCGAATTCATATTTGTTCGAAAGAATATCCAAATAAACCACATAAATCGCATAAAAAAGCGCCCCTACAAGTGTAAGGAAATCTCCTAAATTAAAATTTGCAATTATGTCTTTAACAAGCGTTAAAATAGAATTACCGCCGGAAAGTAACAATATACCTGCCAGTACTACGGCAACCCCAATAACAGAGCCGGTTTTCGGCTTTCGTTTCTCGATAAGCAATTGAATAAAGGGAATTATTACAACCGCCGTTCCGGTTAAAAAAGCGGATTTAGTAGCCTCGGTATGTTTTAACCCTATTGTTTGGGAAGAAAATCCAAAAAAAAGGATTGTTCCCAAAATAATTGGGTGTAAAAATTTTTTATTTAAGAATAAATGTTTTCGGCGTAATAAAAAAGGGAGTAAAATTATTCCCGCAATCAAAAATCTTAGCCCGATAAACAACATGGAAGAAATATCTTTCAAAGCACCTTTAACAATAACAAACGTGGCACTCCATAAAAGCGTTACAATAAGCAGAATAATTTCGCCTTTATATTTATTAAAGAAGAATTTATTCATTTTCGTTATAGCCAAAAGATTTTAACATCCTTTCGTTGCTGCGCCATTTTGGACGAACCTTTACGCGAATTTCCAGATAAATAGGGCGTCCTAAAAATTCTTCGATAGCTTCCCTGGCATTTTGTCCTATTTTCTTTATTGCTTCTCCTCTCTTGCCAATTATTATCGGTTTTTGTGAATCCCGTTCTACAATAACGTTTGCCAAAATATAATCTTTACGTCCCTCTCTTTCTTTGAATTCTTCAATTACAACTTCGGTGCTGAAAGGAATTTCCTCTTTGTAATATTCAAATATTTTTTCACGAATAATTTCCGAAACAAAAAATCGCTCATGTGCGTCGGTAAGTTGATCATCAGGATAAAATTTTGGGCCCTCAGGTAAGTATTTTAATATTGCCTTAATAACAACATCGGTTCCGAAATTAAGTAAAGCTGAAACGGGAATTATTTCTCGAAAATAATCAAGCTTACTAAACTTTTTTACCATTGCTTCAACTTCCGCTTCGTTGGATTTATCTATTTTATTTAGCAATAAAATTTTCGGTTTATTATTTCTATTCAAAATCTCCTTAACAATATTATCTTCAAAAGTTTTTTTCCCGTCCGTGTCCTTTACAACATCTATTATCATTAAAATTACATCGGCATCATCAACCGAGGCACGAACATATTCCATAAATTTTTTTTGAAGTAAATAATTAGGATTTAAAATTCCCGGAGTATCTAAAAAAATAATTTGATATTTTTCACCGGATAAAATTCCCAACACTCTTTTGCGTGTTGTTTGAGGCTTATTTGTTACAATGGAAAGTTTCTCTCCAAGTATATTATTCATCAGTGTAGATTTACCTACATTGGGTTTACCAATTATTGCCACATAACCGGATTTTGTATTCATGTTTTCTCTTTTGTTTTTGCAAAAATAACAATTTGATAAGATATTTGAAGAGTCGAGGAGCTCTTTTAAAAATAATTATTACCCTTAATCTATCCTATTTTTTGTATAAAGAGAAAAGATTAAGGGCATAATAAATTACTTTGTTGCATCAACAACTGCTATAGCAGACATATTAATAATATCATCAACACCGGAATTACGTTGAAGAACGTGAACAGGTTTGTTCATTCCCATCAAAATAGGGCCAATCACAGTAGTGGAAGTAAGTTTATCCATTAACTTGTATGTAATATTGGCGGCGGAAAGGTTAGGGAAGATAAGCACGTTTGCTCTGCCTTGTAAATTATTAAACGGATATTCTTGAGAAAGAATTTCCGCATCCACGGCAGTATCGGCTTGCATTTCACCGTCACATTGTATATCCGGTCTTAATTTATTAACCAGTACTGTTGCTTTTCTTATTTTTTCTGACTCTTCGTGTTGTACGCTGCCGAAATCACTAAAAGAAAGCATTGCTATTTTCGGTTCGATATCAAATTCCTTAACGGTATCGGCAGCAAGTATTGCAATTTGTGCCAATTCTTCCGCCGTAGGATTAATATTTACCGATGTATCCGCCAAGAAAAAAACCTTTCCACTCCTAATTAATACATGCATTCCGGCAACTTTATTAATACCTTCTTTAACTCCTATGCATTGTAATGCAGGACGAATTGTTTCGGGATAGAATGCACTTACACCGCTTATCAAAGCATCCACATCACCCGTTTCCAACATCATTGAGCCGAAATAATTAGGTCTGTTTAATAATTTTGTTGCACTTTCTTTTGTTATTCCTTTTCGTTTTCTCTTTTCGTAAAAAATATCGGAATATTTTGCAATTTTGGAAGAGGTTTTTAAGTCATGAATTTCAAAGTTTGAAAGGTCAAAACCAAGTTCTTTAATTTTAGCTTCAATTTTTTCTTTATGTCCAAGCAAAACCGGAAATCCGATTCCCTCGGTAACAACAGCATTTGCGGCACGGATAATGCTTTCGTGTTCTCCTTCGGGATATACAATTCTTTTAGGGGCTTTCTTGGCTTTTTGAACCATTAAACGGATTATTTCTTGCGAGAACCCTAAACGCTCTTTCAATTCTTCTTCGTATTTATGCCAATCTTCTATCTTTGTTCTTGCAACACCGTCTTCAATTGCGGCTTTAGCTATTGCCGGAGCAACTTTCCACAATACACGAGGGTCAAAAGGTTTAGGAATAATATACTCGCGGCCAAAGGTAAAATTTTCACCGCCGTATGCTTTTTTTACAACATCGGGAACTTCTTCCTTGGCTAAATCGGCCAAAGCTTGCACTGCCGCCATTTTCATATGTTCGGTAATGGCTTTAGCTTTAACATCCAAAGCACCGCGAAATATAAAAGGAAATCCGAGTACGTTATTTACTTGGTTAGGATAATCGCTTCTACCGGTTGCCATAATTACGTCCGGACGAGCATCAACAGCATCGGGATACGTAATTTCCGGGTCGGGATTAGCCATTGCCATAATAATCGGAGAATTCGCCATCCCTTTTAACATATCTTTAGAGAGTAATCCTCCTTTGGAAAGCCCAAGAAACGCATCTGCTCCTTTTAGGGCGTCTTCTAAGGAATTGTAAGCATTTTCTTGCGCAAATTCCGCTTTATATTTGTTTAAATCGCTTCTTCCTTTATGAATATGTCCTTTGGAATCGAACATTGCAATGTTTTCTTGTTTAACACCGGCAGTAACATAAAGATGACTGCAAGCAATACCGGCAGCACCGGCACCGACAACAACGAGTTTCATATCTTCAAGTTTTTTACCGGCAATTTCCGCCGCATTAATTAATGCCGCACACGAAATAATTGCTGTTCCATGTTGGTCGTCATGAAATACGGGAATATTCATTGTTTTTTTCAATTCGCGTTCTATCTCAAAACATTCGGGAGCTTTAATATCTTCCAGATTTATTCCGCCAAAAGTCGGTTCCAAAAGTTGCACGGCTTTAATTATCTCTTTAGGGTCTTCGGTTTTTAATTCCAAATCAAAAACATCTATATCTGCAAATCTTTTAAATAAAACACCTTTTCCCTCCATTACCGGTTTTCCGGCTGCCGGACCGATATTGCCAAGCCCGAGCACCGCAGTTCCGTTGGAAACAACGGCAACCAAATTTCCTTTGGCTGTATATTCGTAAACATCCTCTTCGTTTTTTTCAATTTCACGACACGGTTCGGCAACACCGGGGGTATATGCCAACGATAATTCTCTTGAAGTATAGCATGGCTTTGTTGCTATTACCTCAACTTTACCCTTACGACCTTCGCTGTGATACTTTAGGGCTTCTTCTTTGGTAACACTCATTTTTTCTCCTAAAAATTATTTTTTATATTATAAAAATTGCAAATATTTAGATAGTAACAAAGAACTAATAATCTTTTTATCTCTATTTTCGACTTCCCTTCTTTTTTTTTAACAATAGTATTTAAAATTAAAAAAGCCGACTATTAAAGTCGGCTTTTTTCACTAATCTTTTTTTTTATATTTCCATTATCTCAGCTTCTTTGTGAGCAACCAATTCATCAATTGTTTTTGTATGATTATCGGTAACTTTTTGAACTTCCGCCTCGGCATCATGACGTAAATCTTCCGAAAGTTCTTTCTCTTTTTCCAATTTTTTTAATTTATCATTTGCTTCACGACGTACATTTCGTAAAGCAATTTTGGCATCTTCCCCGAATTTTTTAACTAATTTTGCCAAATCTTTTCTTCGTTCTTCTGTTAATTGAGGGATAGGAACTTTAATATTGGTTCCGTCATTTACGGGATTTAATCCTAAATCTGAAGCCAATATTGCTTTATCAATTTCTCCCACCATATTTTTATCCCAAGGGGTAATTGATAAAGTATGGGGGTCCAACACGGTAACATTTGCCACTTGATTAAGCGGTGTGAGTGTTCCGTAATATTCAACTTTTATTCCGTCCAAAAGAGCGGTTGTTGCTTTTCCGGTTCTGACGGAAGCTATTTCGTGCTGAAATGCTTCTATTGTTTTATCCATTTTATGTTTTGCTTCTTTAATCACTTCATTCATTTTAAACCTCGCAAATTTATTGTATTACCGTAGTTCCGACTTTTTCGCCTGAAACCAATTTTAACAAATTCCCTTTTCGGTTCATATTAAAAACAATAAGAGGGAGATTATTTTCTTGACATAGTGAAATAGCCGTTAAATCCATAACACGCAAGTTGTTTTGCATAACATCTTTGTAAGTAATTGTATCGTATCTTTTGGCATCGGAGTTTTTTTCAGGGTCGGCGTTATAAATTCCGTTTACACGTGTACCTTTAATTACCGCATCGGCTTCAATTTCCACCGCTCGCAATGCAGCGGCAGTATCCGTACTAAAATACGGATGCCCCGTACCGGCACCAAAAATTACAATCCTTCCTTTTTCCAAATGCCTCATGGCTCTTCTGCGAATAAAAGGCTCGGCTATTTGTTTCATTTCTATTGCAGACATAAGCCGTGTATACATTCCATGGTTTTCAAAAGCGTTTTGTAGTGCAATGGAATTAATCAGCGTTGCCAACATTCCCATTTGATCACCCGCAACACGGTCAATTCCTTGCTCTGAAGCATTAAGTCCGCGATAAATATTACCACCACCTATTACAATGCAAACTTCAACTCCGGCATCATGGATTTCTTTTACCTCTTCGGCAAAATAATTTAACATTTTAGGGTCTATTCCATGACCTGTTTTGCCCATCAATGATTCGCCGCTAAGTTTGAGCAGAATTCTCTTATATTTCATTTTCTCTTCCATAATATGCCAAATATAATAAAAAAAAAGGTCTTATTAAAAATAAGACCTTTAAGAAAATTATTTATTTTTTTTCGTCGGCTACGTGATAGCGATAAAACTTGGTTAGCTTAACATCGGCAGAATTGGTTTTATTAAAATCAGCAATTACATCTTTAACGGATTTTGAATTATCTTTCACGTAGGTTTGTTCCATCAAACAAACTTCTTGGAAGAATTTATTTAATTTACCTTCGGCAATTTTATCGAGCATTTGTTCGGGTTTTCCTTCTTTGCGAAGAACTTCTTTGTAAATCTCTTTTTCTTTTTCAATTACTTCTACAGGAACATCTTCTCTAACTAGATAAAGAGGTTTCATGGCGGCAGCTTGCATTGCAATATCTTTAAATGTTGTTATCAAAGCATCATTATCAACGCTACCAACATTTTCCACACGCAATAAAACACCTAATTTGGCACCGGAGTGAATATAATCCACATATTGTCCATTTTCGGTTGTTTCAATTGCAAAACGAGAAACCTCAATCTTTTCACCAATTTTACCAATTACATTAGTAAGTTCTTCTTCAACTTTTTTGCCGTCAAACTCAGATGCAAGTAGTGCTTGAACATCAGTCGGTTTATTGGCAACAACCGCATCAAGAGCAAAATTTGCAAAGTTCACAAAATCATCGCTGTTTGCAACAAAATCTGTTTCACAATTTACTTCAAGAATAGCGCCTGTTGTACCGTTATCAAGAATTTTTGTAACAACAACGCCTTCGTTTGCATCCCTTTCAGCTCTTTTAGCAGCTACGGAAGCACCTTTTTTTCTTAAAATTTCAATTGCTTTTTCCATATCACCGTCGGATTCCACAAGAGCCTTTTTGCAATCCATCATTCCTGCACCGGTTTTATCTCGCAATTCCTTTACTTGTGATGCTGTAATAGCCATAATAATTATTCCTTATATTTTATTCTTTCTCTTTTGTCTCTTCGTTTTTCTTTTCGGCGGAATTATCTTCTTTTTTTTCTTCCGCTTTAGGAGTTTCTTCTTTTTTGGGTTCTTCTTTTACGGTTTCTTTCTCTTTTGTATCAACTTTTTTAGTTGTTTTGGAAACTTTTTTACCGGAAGCATCGAATTTTACTCTGCGAACTTTGGGTTTACTTTTATCTTCTTCTTTCTTTTCGGCTTCTTTTTCTTTTTTAAGTCTTTCCTCTTCAGCAGCCAACTCAGCTTTTAATTCTTTCGCTTTTACTTGTCCACTTTGAACGGCATCTGCCATAACACCGACAATAAGTTGTATTGCTCTTCCCGCATCGTCGTTGGCAGGTATTACGTAATCGATAGGATCGGGGTCGCAATTAGTATCTACAATTGCAAAAACGGGAATATTTAATCTTTTGGCTTCACTAACAGCAATAGCTTCTTTTTTAATATCAACAATAAACAAAGCACCCGGAAGTTTAGTCATACTTTCTATGCCACCAAGTACTTTTCTTAATTTATCACGCTCTCGCGTTCTGAAAAGTCTCTCTTTTTTTGTAATCTTTTCAAAAGTACCGTCGGTTTCCATCTTTTCGATAGCTTGCATACGTTTAATACTTTTGCGGATAGTGGAATAGTTTGTCAACATACCGCCGAGCCATCTTTCGCTAACCCAATTACTTCCGCATCTTTCGGCTTCTTTAGCAATAATGGATTTAGCTTGTTTTTTAGTACCTACAAATAGGATTGTTTTCCCTTCGGCAGTAATTTCTTCTAATTTTTCAGCGGCTTTATCAATAGCGGCTTGGGTTTTCTTTAAATCGATAATGTGAATCCCGTTTTTTTCCATAAAAATATATGGTTTCATTTTAGGATTCCAACGGCGTGTAAGGTGTCCGAAATGTGCACCTGTTTCCAATAACTGAGTTAATTCAACTCTAGGCATAATCTCATCTCCTGTTTTTCTTCTACTTTTATCATCTTTGCCTCAAATCCATTGTAGTGTAGGACACAGGGGGCAAATCCAAAAGTATGATTGATTAATAATAAATAAAAATAATAAGTAAAATTCGTTATCTCTTTGAGAATTGGAATTTTTTTCTTGCTTTAGGTCTTCCGTATTTTTTACGTTCAACCATTCTTGGATCTCTGGTCATTAAACCTTCGGCTTTTAATGAAGATTTAAAATCCGGGTTAATATCAACTAACGCTCTGGCAATTCCCAAACGAATAGCTTCCGCTTGTCCGGTAAATCCGCCTCCCTTAACATTAACAAAAACATCATAAGTTCCCAATGTTTCGGTAATATTAAACGGTAATAAGACGTCATCTCTATTGGTTTTTAACGGGAAATAAGTTTCAAATTCTCTTTTATTAACGGTAACATTGCCTGAACCGTTTCTGAGAATAACACGAGCAATTGCGTTTTTTCTTCTTCCAACAAATATTTTGTCTGCCATTCAAATTCCTCTTATTAAATACTTAGCATTTCCGGTTTTTGTGCAACATGCGGATGTTCGCTACCGGCATAAACTTTCAGTTTGGTAAATAACTTTCTACCCAATTTGTTTTTAGGCAACATTCCTTTTACAGCTTTTTCAATAACCAACTCCGGTTTTTTTGCCATTAATTCTGCAAAAGTAGTAGTTTTTCCGCCACCCGGGTATCCGGAATGCCTGAAATAAGTTTTTTGCAATTCTCTTTTTCCGGTTAATTTAACTTTATCGGCATTAATTACAATCACAAAATCTCCGGTATCCATATTTGGCGTATAAATAGCTTTGTGTTTACCTCTTATAACTTGGGCAACTTCCGAAGCTAATCTTCCTAGAACCTTATCCGTAGCATCTACAACATACCATTTCCTGTCCGCATCTTCGGTTCTTATAAATCTTGTTAATTTTTCCTGTTTCAAATCTAATCCTCCAAATAGGCATATTCTATTTTACAAAAGAGTACAAAAATAATCTTATTAATAATGAATGTCAAGAAATAGCAAAAAACGAGATTTAAATATTTTGCTTAATCCTCGGCTGTTTCATAGTAAGAGAAGAGATAAATTTTTTAATCAATTATTGTTTTAATCGATTAATCCGTCTTCTTTAAGTTTATCTACAATAAGCCCCACAAGCGGGTTAATAACCTCGGATGCTTTCGTAACATCAAAAGATTCCGAGATTGTACTCCAAAGCATCGTACCTGTTTTTACATCAAAAACATTTGTTTCCAAATTAACACTTTTTGTTTCAACAAGATATCCCGGAGTATTCATATAATCATAAGCATATGCGTAATAACCGTAAAATCCGTAAGCCCCGTAAACGCCGTATGTCGGGGTATAGTTGTAAATTCTTTCTTTATCAATTTTTTCGGCTACCACACGGGTAACCAATACTGCATCAAAATTTTTATTGCCAAAATAGAGTTCATAATTCTCTTTTGTTAATTTTATATCTGGTGAAACAATTTCCAATGAGGAAACCGCATCAACTCCCACATCAAGAAATTCTTCTTTAAGTTTTGCCTCAAACATTTTACGCACCCAGGGGTCTTTAGCAATTCCTACCAATAATATTTTATGAATTTTACCTATGTGAACTTCTTTATTTTGCCAAGTTGCAATAATTTTAGTCCCTGTACCGCAAGATGTGAATAGAAGAACTAAAAACATTACAGAAAACACCATTAATAATTTTTTGCTTTTCATAATTTTCCTTAATCTTAAAAATAGATATGTTAAATATAAGATATGTTATACTTTTTTGAAAGGAATCTTTATACTTGCTTTTATAATTAAGGGAAATTGATAGGGTTAAAATTTCCCTCCGGTTGACTTTTAATCGGAGTTCATATACTTTATAGATGTTATTATTTTGGATTGTACAAATAATTAAATAGGAGAATAAATGAAACGACTAATTGAACAAGGCAAAAACGGAGCCAAAGCTGTTCTGTTTTTATTAATTGTTACCGGCTTTTTGACTTCGTGTTATACTGATTACGGGTTATCTTCTCAGGATCACGATCTTGTAATTACGCAGTACAATAAAAAAACAAATTTTTCGAAATATAAAAAATATGCTATTATCGATTCGGTTTTTCATATTACCGGCGACACATCCAAACCGAATTCTGAATATTTAAGCAGAGCTTACGATGATTTTATTATCAACACAATAAAAAACAATATGAACAGTTTAGGATATACAGAAGTTGTTAACCCGAAAGATACAAACGATGTTGATATTGTTTTATATGTTGCCGCCTTGGGTACAAAAGTTGAGCAATATTATTACGGCGGCTGGTGGGGTGGATATCCATGTTGCGGTTGGGGGTACTATCCTCCTTATTGGGGATATCCCGGATATGTAGGAACTTCAACTTATTATGTAGGTAGTCTCTTTATTAATTATGTTGATGTAGCAAATATTACTCATCCTACTGTTGATGTGGAATGGCATGCAATATTAAACGGTTTACTTGATAATTCGTCACATACAATTACTCAAAACCGACTTAAAGAAAAAATTGACCAGGCTTTTGATCAATCGCCGTATTTATCAGTTAAATAAAACAAGTTTTTGAAAACGAAGAATAGGATAATAAAATGAAATTTAAAATATTAACACTTGCTTTGCTCTTTATAAGCATCAATTTATCCGCACAGGGGTTTCTCGGTGCTATCTCGTACAGTACAGCTCTTGGAATGGGTAATACCGGAGACTATATCGATAATTTCAGTTACAAAGGATTTCAATTTGAAGGAAGAAGTTTTACTAACCGTAATTGGACTTTCGGGGGAACCTTCGGTTGGAACGTTTTTGACCAAAAAATTACGGATATGATTCATATTGAAGAGGGAGATAAGGTTTCGGATATAGACGGAACTCAAGTTCGTTACATTAATTCATTCCCAATGATGGTAAACGGGCATTACTATTTTCTTAAACGCAGATCTCCTGTACGTCCATTTTTAGGATTAAATGTTGGCGTATATTATATTACACAACGTTTTGAATTAGGGGTGTTTCAAATTGAAAGAGATAATTGGCATTTCGGTTTTGCTCCTGAAGCAGGGGTACTTATACCGATTGGAAATATGGCCATAATGGCAAATGCAAAATACAACTATGCTTTTAGTGCCGGACAAAGTGTAACCGGAAGTACCGATAATACTCAAGCATATATGAGCTTTAATATCGGTTTGGTATTTATGGGCTATTAAAATTATATTTTTATACTTTACTTTATGAGGCCGTTTCAAAAAAAATTTATTTTTCTTTTGTAACGGTCTCTCTATTTTTTTCATTTTCTTTATGTGATAATTATCACATCCTTTTTATTTCCTATTTGATTTAATCTAAAATTACTCTTATTTTCATAATAATTAATTAAGTTATTGCTTAAATTTTTATAGAGGGAATTATTTTAGAATAATTTTTTCAGTAATAATTACAGAATATGAAATTAAAATTTTATGGTACACGAGGCTCGGTGCCGATTTGCGAGCAAAGATTTCAAAAATACGGCGGCAACACCGCTTGTGTAGCCATATATACAAAAAAAGATCTTTTTATTTTTGATG
>CAZTYP010000060.1:0-8528 GCA_964617555.1 uncultured Melioribacteraceae bacterium
AAATGTATAAAATTGCAGTTTTTGTTTCCGGCAGAGGTTCAAATCTTAAAGCAGTTTTTAATGCTTTAACGCACAAAAACGGGAAAGCCGAAATTGTTGCAGTGGTTAGCGATAAAATAGATTGTCCCGCTTTCGAATTTGCCGTCCGAAACAATTTGCAAACTTTTTCAGTAGCTGCAAATAAAAAAAACAATATTCTTTCTTATAGCGAATTGTTAACAAAATTAAAACAATTAAATACAGATTTAATTGTGCTTGCAGGATTTTTAAAAAAGATTCCTGAAATTTTAATAGAAAATTTTGAAAATAAAATAATAAATATTCATCCCGCATTATTACCTGCATTTGGTGGAAAAGGTATGTACGGAATGAATGTTCACAAGGCAGTGTTTAAAAAATCGGCACAGCTTTCAGGCCCGACAATTCACTTTGTTGATAAGATATACGATAACGGTAAAATTATTGCTCAAGAATGTGTTGATATTTCCGATGTTAAAACGCCGGAAGAGATTGCGGAAAGGGTACTGAAAATTGAACACAAAATTTTACCCGAAGTTATTTTAAAATTTGCCGAAAACAAAGTTATTGAAAAAAACGGCAGAATATATTTATTGAAGTAATAGGAATAAAATGAAAAAAATAGCTCTTCTTAGCGTTTCCGATAAAACCGGAATTGTTGATTTTGCAAAAAAACTTGTTGAACTGAAATATGAAATTTTAGCTACGGGCGGAACAGCTAAAATAATTTCGGATGCAGGTATAAGCTATACGGGCATTGAAGAATATGCATCATTCCCGGAAATTTTCTCCGGTAGAGTAAAAACGCTACAACCAAAAATTTTCGGTGGAATATTAATGCGTCGCGATAACAAATCCGACCAAGCCGAAGCCGAGGCAAATAATGTTTTACCGATTGATATTGTTTGCGTTAATCTTTATCCTTTTCCGAAAGTTGTTAACCGAGACGATATAGAACTGCAAGAAAAAATAGAAAATATTGACATCGGCGGGCCTTCTTTGATAAGAGCCGCCGCAAAAAATTATAAATATGTTTCCGTACTTACCAATCCCTCTCAGTATAACGATTTTTTGGCTGAATTAGAGAAAGGAGAAGTTAAGCCGGAAACACGTCAAAGACTTGCCGGTGCTGCTTTTTCTCATACGTCATACTACGATACTTTGATAGCGGATTATTTTGAATCGGAATTTAATTTGGAAAAATCGGCTGTCAGATTAAATTACCCGATTAAGAAAAAATTACGTTATGGCGAAAATCCTCACCAAGATGCCTACATTGCCGGAAATTTTTACGATTATTTTGACGTGTTGCACGGTAAGGAATTATCATACAATAATATAGTGGATTTAATAGCTGCCGTCGATTTGGTAAATGAACTTGACCCTGTTTCCTGCACCGTAATTAAACATACTAATGCAGCCGGTGCCGCTACAGGAAAAAATGTTGCGGATGCTTATGAGAAAGCCCTTTCGGGGGACCCTGTTTCCGCTTTCGGCGGCATTGTTGCTTTTAATACCAAAGTTGATGTAGAAACGGCAGAAAAACTTAATAAAATATTTTTGGAAATTATTGTTGCTCCTGAATATGACGACGATGCTTTGGAAATTTTAAAGAAGAAAAAGAATCGCCGTTTGCTTCGCCAAATAAAACAAGAAAAAACAAATAAACTATTGGTAAAAAATATTCCGGGCGGAGTTATTGCACAAACACCGGATAATTCCAGAAGTAACGAATTGAAATTTAAAACAGTTACGGAAGTGGCTCCTACCGAAGAACAACTGGAAGATATGAAATTTGCCTGGATTGTTTGCAAGCATACAAAATCTAATGCAATTGTCTATGTTAAAAATAAAAAATTACTCGGTGCAGGTGCCGGTCAAATGTCCAGGTTGGATTCTTCCAAAATTGCTGCTATGAAAGCTAAAGAACATGGGCATAATTTAAGCGGTGCGGTTGCGGCTTCAGATGCTTTTTTCCCTTTTGCCGACGGGTTACTTGCCATTGCAGATAGCGGAATTACAGCAATTGTACAACCGGGCGGTTCCGTAAGAGATAATGAAGTAATTGATGCGGCTAATAATAAAAAAATTGCAATGGTTTTTACCGGTATTAGAAATTTTAAACACTAAGGAAAATTATGGGAATTTTAGATTTTCTTTCAACTGATGTGGCAATGGATTTGGGTACCGCCAACACTCTTATTTTTGTTAAGGGGAAAGGAATTGTACTTAACGAACCATCCATTGTTGCCTTTGATAGAAATACAAAAAAAATAATTGCTATTGGTAACGATGCCAAAGCAATGCAAGGACGTGAGCATAAAGAGATTAGAGTTTCCCGTCCGATGAGAGACGGAGTAATTGCTGATTTTGAAATTGCCGAAGGAATGATTAGAGCCTTTATTAAAAAAGCAAATAAAGGAACCTTTTCCACTCGCAGAATTGTTGTGGCAATTCCGAGTGGTGTTACCGAAGTTGAAAAAAGAGCTGTGCGAGATAGTGCCGAGCATGCCGGAGCCAAGGAAGTTCATCTTTTGTACGAGCCGATGGCTGCGGCAATAGGAGTGGGAATTGACGTTGAAGCTCCCGCCGGAAACATGATAATTGATATCGGCGGCGGAACAACTGAAATTGCCGTTATTTCTCTTGCGGGAATTGTTAATCAAGAATCTATTCGCATTGCCGGCGACGAAATGAATAATGCAATTATGCAATTCTTTAAAAAGAATTATAATTTGCTTGTTGGCGAAAGAACTGCCGAAGCAATAAAATGTGAAGTAGGCTCGGCAATGCCATTAAAAAAAGAAATAACCATTCAAGTAAAAGGAAGAGATTTAATTGGCGGAATTCCTAAAAACACCGAAGTTAGCTCCGTGGAAATACGCGATGCTTTAAATGAAACAGTAGTGCAAATAGTTGAAGCTGTTAAACAAACTTTGGAAAGAACACCTCCGGAACTTTCCGCAGATATTTTGGATAGAGGAATAATGCTTACCGGTGGGGGAGCATTGCTGAAAGGTTTAGATGAAAGATTAAAAATGGAAACTAAACTTCCCGTTCATGTTGCCGAAGATCCCTTAACTGCTGTTGTGCGTGGAACCGGTAAATCAATTGAGAATATCAATAAATATTCAAAGGTGTTTATTCGTAAAAGAAGTTACTGATGCAAATAATTCTAAAAAAAATATTCGGTAAAATTAAAGAATATCTTTTGTTGTTTATTTTATTAATTATTTCATTGGTAGTATTAACACTTAACCATAATCCCAAAGTAAAAAAAATACGAACTTATGCCTTTTCTACGGTTGCTGTGTGGGCAGAGCTTTTTAATTACGTAACCGGTTCCGATAGTCCCGAAATTAAAAAATTACGATTAAAGAATGCCGAATTAATGTTACAGGTTAACAAATTGCATGAATATGCATTTGAAAATGCCGAGCTTAAACGGTTATTAAATTATAAAGAGAAATCCGATTATAAATTAATCCCTGCCACGGTTTTGGCAAAAAACATATCTAAAACTCAAGGTGTTTATATTATTAACGTTGGTAAAAAAGATAGCGTTGCCAAGGGGATGCCGGTTATTACCGATAAAGGATTGGTTGGAATTATTACGAATGTTTCAAATAATTATTCCCTTATCAGAACATTACAAAATTCCTTTCTTAAAATTGCGGCCATTATTCCCAGAAGTAATATTGAAGGAGTAGTAAAATGGGATGGTAACCGATTGGTTATTGAAAATATTCCTACAACAGCCGATATAAATATCGGGGATAGAGTTGTTACTTCTGTTTTGAGTACCGTTTTCCCTCCTTCAATTCCTGTTGGACTTGTGGCAAAGAAAGAAACAAATATTTCCGGATTGCTTAGCAACGTAACAATAAAACCTTTTGTGAATGTTATTGCAGTTAAAAATGTTTTTGTTTTTGCAGCGGTACAAAGTAAACAAATTAATAATCTTGAACTAAATTTATTGAGCAAATAAATGATTCGAAAAATTATAATTCCTTTTTTGATTGCAATGGGGTTACTTGTTTTACAAATCGTGGTATTACCGTACATTGCGGTAAAAGGAATTCTCCCGAACATATTACTTATTTACATACTCTTTTATTCATTACGGTACGGTCAAGTTCAGGGAATGGTATTTGCTTTTTTTGTGGGAATAATATTTGATTATGCTTCGTCGGAATTAATTGGAAGCGGTATGTTTGCTTTTACCCTTGCCGCATTTGTTGCCGGGTATTTTTATAAAGAAGATTTTAATATTACATTGCAGAATATAAAATTACTCGTTTTTACTTTCCTTCTTTCCGCAACTCTCTTCTTCTTTTCGTATTCTGTTTTGGGAAGTGCTTCAGAAACAAAATTCGGTTATTTCTTTTTTTCGGCTTTATCTGCTGCTTATACTACTTTATTAGCCTTAATTGTATATTTTATTCCTCGGAAAAATTATGAATGAAAACTACTTTGGCTCAGCCCTTCGCCGGAGGTTAGTCTTTTTTGTAATTGCAGGAATGTTTGTTATTCAAACATTTCAATTGGTAAATATGCAATTGTTGGAATCTACAGAGTATGAAAAAAAATCGGAAAGAAACAGCATAAAAACAGTTTCCGTAAAAGCCCCGCGAGGAATTATTTTCGATAGAAATATTGAAATACTCGTTGGTAATAAACCCTCGTTTACTTTACAAATTATTCCCTCGGAATACGAAAAGAAAAACACAAAAATTATTGAAAACGTTCTGAATGTGGATTCGGGGTATATCGATAAACTACTGTTTCGGTACAGAAAATTTCCGAAGTTCAAACCGCGAACCTTAATGAAAGGCGTAAGTTATAAAGTAATTGCCTGGCTCGAAGAGAACCAAGCCGAATTACCGGGAATAAATTATATAGTTGAAACCAAAAGAGATTATTCTTTTGGAATAAATGCTTCGCACGTTTTCGGCTACACAAAAGAAGTTGACGATAAAACACTGAAAAAATATAAAGATATATATTCCTTTGGAGACGAAGTAGGGTTTAGCGGAATTGAAAAAAATTATGAAAAATATTTACGCGGAAAAAAAGGGAAACGGTTTTTTGTGGTTAACGCACGGCAAAAAATTGTAAGCAGATATAATAATGGTAAAAACGATATACCGCCAGTTAAAGGGAATGATTTGGTTTTATCGCTTGATTACAAAACTCAACAAATAGCCGAAAAATTAATGCAACATAATAAAGGGGCGTTAATTGCTTTGCAACCGGAAACGGGGGAAATACTTGCCTATGTAAGCGCCCCCCAATATGATCTGTCTCATTTTGCAGGGGTAACATCTTCTTCCGTTTGGGATAGTTTAAGAAACGATAAGGACAAACCCCTTTTTAACAGAGGTACAATATCCATGTATCCCCCCGGTTCAACATTTAAAATGTTAATTGCCATTGCCGCTTTGGAAGAAAAAACTATTAGATCCGGTTACACTTTTAATTGTAAAGGAGGTATGCAATACGGTAACAGATTTTTCGGATGTACTCATTACCATGGAGTATTAAATTTAAAACAAGCAATAGAAGAATCATGTAATGCATATTTTTACAATTTGGTTTTAAAAATCGGAATTGATAATATTGATAAATATTCCAAAAAATTTCATTTCGGTAAAAAAACCGGAATTGATATTTCCCCGGAAGCAAACGGATTGATTCCAAGCAGAGAATATTACGATAGAGCTTTCGGAAAGGGTAAATGGACAAATGGATATTTATTGAATCTTGGAATCGGACAAGGTGAAATAATTATTACCCCTGTTCAATTGGCGCAATATACAGCTTTGCTTGCCAACAACGGAAAAACCAAAGTTCCGCATTTTGCTAAAGGATATATCGAAAGCAAAACAAACGAATTTTTTCCCTTTGAATTTAACGAAGTTAATGCGGCGGTGAGTAAAAAGAGTTTCAAAGTAATTCATCAAGCAATGAAAGGAGTTGTAAGTTCGGAAAAAGGTACGGCACACAATATAGAATTAAAAAATATTTCCATTTGCGGAAAAACCGGCACGGCACAAAATCCACACGGGAAAGATCATTCTATTTTTATTGCTTATGCTCCTTCGGAAAACCCGCAAATTGCTGTTGTTGTTATTATAGAAAATGCCGGTTACGGTAGTACCTATGCCGCACCTGTTGCACAAAAAGTTATTCTTACATATTTGGAAAACATTGAAAGTAAAAGAATAAATCTTTTGAATTTGAAAAGGGATGATGTAAAGTGAAAATTGGTTATAAGTTACAAGATAAATTTGATTTGGTTGTGTTTGTTACAGTAATAATACTTTTGACAGTCGGTATTTTTTCTATTTACAGTGCAACGTACAATAATCCCGCGGCTAAGGGAAACCTAAATAAACAAATTTTCTTTATTATGGCATCATTGATTATTCTTTTCTTTGTCTATTTTTTACCCGCAAGTTCATTCAGAATAGTTTCGCTGCCGTCATACATAATTTCCCTTCTGATGTTGATTGTTGTATTGGTTGCTGGTAAAACAATTTATGGAGCAAAAAGTTGGATGAGTATCGGCGGATTCGGATTTCAACCTTCCGAATTTGCAAAAATAGGATTAATTTTTTTCCTTGCATATTGGCTTTCGGATTCTCGACGGAATATTAATAATTTAAAAGAGCTCTTTTATACCGTATTAATTGGGCTAATTCCAATTATGTTAATTATGCTTGAGCCGGATATGGGTACCGCAATTGTATTCGGAATTGTTTCTTTGGTTATGATTTTTTGGAGCGGACTTAATCTTTTTGGAATTTTTGTTGTTCTCTCTCCCATGTTTGTTTTGTTTGCCTCGCTTTTTGGAACAGGTCCCTTTATTTTTGCTTTGATTGTTGTATTAGCTATGCTTTTTTATTTCAAACAAAATTTGTTTATAAGCGGAACAGTATTCGTAATTAATTTATCCGCAGGATTTGTATTCGATTTTATGTTAAAATTTTTAAAACCTCATCAGGTAAAAAGATTATTAACATTCATAGATCCCGGCAGCGATCCGCTCGGCTCCGGTTATAATGCTCTTCAAGCAAAAGTTGCAATGGGTTCCGGCGGTTTGCTGGGAAAAGGATTTTTGCAAGGTAATCAAACTCAACTCAGATTTATTCCCGAGCAGTGGACGGATTTTATTTTTTGTGTAATTGGCGAAGAGTTTGGTTTTATTGGTAGTATGTTTGTTATTGTTATTTTTCTTATCCTCTTTTTACGTTTGTTAAATCTTACTTCCATTGCCGGCGATAAATTCGGACGACTTACAATTGTAGGAATTCTTACTCTCCTTTTTGTTCACTATTCAATTAATATAGGAATGGATTTGGGGATTGCTCCGGTAATAGGAATTCCATTGCCGTTTATCAGCTATGGTGGAAGTGCCATGTTGACAGATATGTTTTTAATTGGAGTAGTGCTTAATATCTACAAAAACAGAAAACATCATGTCTAAAAAAAAATCTTTGGTTAAATTATAGGAGTTTTCATGTTATCCGAAAATAAAATTATCAAAAAATTAAATGCGGGGTTTCATATTTGTGTGGGGCTTGATACCGATAGAAGAAAAATACCGGTTTATTTGCAAAATGATGATGACGGAATTTATAAGTTTAATAAGGCGATAATTGAGACCACAAAAGATATTGCCGCTGCTTATAAAATTAATTTTGCTTTTTACGAAAAAGAGGGAGCCAAAGGGTTTGAAATGTTGAGTAAAACATTAAAGCTTATTCCTTCCGATGTTTCTATTATTGGTGATGCTAAAAGGGGAGATATCGGAAATACTTCGTTAATGTATGCACAATCAATGTTCGAGCATTTTAAAATTGATGCTTCCACGTTAAATCCCTATATGGGCTACGATTCTCTTGCTCCTTTTATAAATTACTCGGATAAAATTCATTTTATTTTGGCTCTAACTTCAAACCCGGGTTCGCACGATTTTGAAAAATTGGAATTAAAAAGCGGAAAAAAAGTATATCAAGAGGTGATTGAAAAAGTTAACCAATGGAATAGAGAAAAGAATTTGGGAATTGTTTTCGGGGCAACCAATTTGGATGAACTCAAAGAAAATATCGGTAATTTCGGTAATTTGTTAATTCTTTTACCCGGTGTTGGGGCACAAGGCGGTAATTTGGAAGAAATTGTTCGTGTTTTTAAAGAAAATTCAAATAATAATTATCTTATTAATGTTAGTCGTGCTCTAATATACGCAGATTCATCAAAGAATTTTGCAAATGTAACCCGTAAGATTTTGGAAGATTACAATCAGAAAATTAATAATATAAATTTATAGTCAATTATATTTTATCCAAACAGACTAACAGGGTATTAGAACCTTTGTGAGTGTAAAATTATTATAATGCGGTAAAATACTTCCTTCCTTTTTTTTTCAAGTTTTTTGCTAAAAAAAATCAATAAAGGCTGTATCATGGTAATGTATAAGGAATTGTTCCGTAAAACAACATTACCTT
>CAZTYP010000061.1:0-8557 GCA_964617555.1 uncultured Melioribacteraceae bacterium
ATAATTATGGCGAAAAGTTTAATTATGGTAAACAATTTAATAAGTTATTCCTTGGTCTTAATCAAACATTCATTTCAACCTTAATAAATTCAACACATAAAAGTGTAAGAGATAATTTTTTTCTTTCATTACTTGGCGAATATGATTTTTACAAAAATCTTTCTGCCGGTGCAAACACAAATTACTATGTATATTCCGACGATAAACAACTGGCAATAAATAATTCTTCTATTTTTAATACCTCCGCCTTCATTAAATATCATCCGCTAAAAAATTTAAGCATTACACCATTTGCCGGCATTTCAAGAAATGAACAGATAGGAATAACCGATACAGGTCCATTATACGGAGGCGAAGCACTTATTAACAATTTTAATTTTAACGAGTTTAATTTATTCTCGGCTTTTAAATTCCAAAACGAAGATATATCTCCAAGAAAAAATTCAATTGTAAATATGAAAATTAATCTCAATAAATCATTCCAAAATTATTTTAGTAACCAATTATTCGGCTTATACTCCGAGCAACGAAAAGATTTTTATTTTGATACCGATTCTTTAACCATGGGCGAATTTCAAATTGAGAAAAATATCCAGAGCAGAACCGAAAGCAAATATTCTATTGTTGACAGACTTAACTTTGTTTCACTAATACCCGGAATGTCGTTAAATATTGAAGGAAGTATCGATTGGAGAAAAATTGACAGAGAAACACGATACGTTTCTCTATCCAATATTTCTACCTCCTCTTTCGATACCGAAATTGAAGAATTTAAAATGAATTTTTTTACATCTCTTAAATATGTTTCGTCCCGTTATTACGGAATTATTCGGGCAAATTTTTCTGAGCGCGAAGAAAAACACCGAGCAAAAAATATTAAAGGTGTAAACGAAATTATTTTTGAAAAAAGAGACGAACAAGAAAAAAGGAAAAATAATACCGGAAAACAAATTACAATATCTGGTGAAGGAAGTTATTATTTAACACGTAACAACAGAATTTCCTTTAGTCTTTTCCATCGTAAATTAACCTACGATACCCCCAGCGAATTAAATTTTGACGATAGAGACGAACTACTTTCGATGTTTAGTATTAATTATTTTTCGCGACTTTCTCCTTATTTTAACTTGTTTACAACTTTACAAGGAAGCATTAACAAAACGGTTTACATTTTTAAAGAACGAAGTGCAAACAATAATACACTACGTGTAATTAAATTACTGGGTGAAAGTAATTTACACTTAAAATATCTGTCATCAAAAAACAGTGCCGAAATATCTGCCAATTACACTGTATATGATTTTGAGGATTTAAATCCTAATCTAAAAAGTTTTTCATACAGAATGCTTAATTTCAGAGATTCCACAACCGCAAATCTTTTCGGAAATGTTTATTTAAAATTTTTAGGCTACATTAAATTTTCGGAACAAGGGGATTTTTTATGGAATAAATTTGCCAACAATCCTTTTAGATATTTAGACGAACGATATGTTGAACCAGCGTTGGAATATAAATTCCGTTATTTTACATTTGCTTTCGGTTTAAGATATTTTTCGCTTTATACTTATTTGTTTGATGATAATAATATTAAATATATTCATACAACTTATACCAGCACCGCCCCCCTAACAATTATTACCTGTTCAATATCCAACAGCTTATTGTTAAATATACGGGGATGGTACGAATTTATTAATACGGAATCTAACAAAAAACACGAACTTGCCAATCTTATAGTCCGTTTAAAATGGAATATTTAATTATACCGGTTATTATATTTCAACTTGAAAAGATTATGGTATTATAAGTATCTTTAAATAACTAAAGAAATTATTACTCCAAAAGCGACGGATGCAAAACTCATTTATAAAAATCGTAAAAAGTGACCCTAATTTAATACCGGAAGTTAACGAATTTTTAGCTTTGCACCTTGAAGGGAAAAACATCTCTGCCGATAAATTAAACAATTTAAATCTTGCCGTATCCGAAGCCCTTTCCAATGCCATGGTTCACGGTAATAAGTTAGATCCGAATAAAAATGTTACCATTAAACTTGATGTAGATGAAGACAAAATTACTTTAACGGTTAAAGATTGCGGCTCCGGCTTTGATTTGGAAAATTTACCGAATCCCACTGACCCTGAAAATCTTTTAAAAGATAGCGGTCGCGGTATATATATTATGAAAACATTTATTGACGAAGTCTCTTATAATTTTTCGCCTGAAGGAACTGAACTTAAACTTGTACTTTATTTAAACAATAAATAAAATAATATACATATCAAGTTTTATATAATAAAATATTTTACATATTTTTGATAAAGAGAGTTTTTAATTTATTTTAAATAAATCGGAGGAAAAATGGCTAGAAAAAAAATTGCATTAATCGGAGGCGGCCAAATAGGAGGTGTGCTTGCCCAACTTATAGCATTGCGTGAACTGGCTGATGTTGTACTATTTGATATTGTTGAAGATATGCCACAAGGTAAAACCCTTGATATTGCGGAAGCATCTCGCATTGACGGCTTTGATGTAAACTTACGTGGAACAAATGAATACAAAGATATTGATAATGCAGATGTAGTTATTATTACTGCCGGACTACCACGTAAACCGGGAATGAGCAGAGATGATTTACTTACAACAAATGCAAAAATCATGAAATCTGTTGCTGAAGGTGTAAAAGAACATGCACCTAATTCAATTGTGATTATTATTTCCAATCCTCTTGATGCAATGGTAACTCTTTTCCAAAAAGTTTCAGGATTTTCACACAATCGCGTAATAGGTCAAGCCGGTGTTTTAGACTCTTCCCGCTTTTCATCTTTTATTGCTTGGGAACTTGGCGTTTCCGTTAAAGATGTTAACGCAATGGTACTTGGCGGACACGGAGATACAATGGTACCGCTTGTGCGTTATGCAAATGTAAATGGTGTACCGGTGATGGAACAACTAGAGAAAAAATATGGTGATGCCGCAAAAGCAAAAGAAGTAATGGACGCTATGGTTGAACGTACAAAAAAAGCCGGCGGCGAAGTTGTAGCATTATTAAAAACCGGTTCGGCTTTTTATTCTCCGGCATCGGCAGCCGTTACAATGGCAGAAGCAATAATAGGCGATCAAAAAAGAGTATTGCCCTCCTGCGTTTACCTTGACGGTGAATATGGCGTTAACGGATACTACGTTGGCGTTCCGGCAGTGCTTGGTGCCGAGGGCTGCGAACGTGTTCTTGAAGTTTCTCTAAACGAAGAAGAACAAGCCGCATTCAATCATTCCGTAGAAGCAGTAACAAATCTTGTTGCAGATATGGAAAAATTGGGATTTTAATATTTCCGAATACCTGTTCGTATAATTACACCTCTTTAAAAGAAAAAACCCTTTCATAATGAAAGGGTTTTTTATAAAATTACAAAAAAAAGAAGATTAAGCAACCTCGTAAACACTTACATATCTTCTGTCATCTTTTTTCTTTTCAAATTTCACAAAGCCGTCAATAAGTGCAAAAAGAGTATCGTCTCCACCGCGTTTAACATTATTGCCGGGATGGAACTTTGTTCCGCGTTGTCTTACCAAAATAGAACCGGCAGTAACTTTTTGTCCACCAAATCTTTTAACACCTAAATATTGCGGGTTACTGTCTCTACCATTCCTTGACGACCCTTGACCTTTCTTATGAGCCATTATTACCTCCGGTTAAGCTATTTTTGTTACTTCAATTCTTGTTAATTGTTGTCTGTGACCGTTTTTCTTTTTGTAAGATTTTCTTCTTTTCTTTTTAAAAACAATCACTTTGTCATCTTTCAAATGCTCAAGAACCTTGGCTGTTACTTTCATTCCTTCTACAGTAGGAGCTCCAATCTTTGTCTCTTTTCCATCATTGAATAAAAGAACAGATTCGAATGTTACTTCAGTATCAACATCATTATCTAATCTTGGAACATAATACTTAGCATTTTCTTCTACATTAAATTGCTGTCCGGCTATATCCACAACTGCAAACATCTATTCCTCCAACTCTTAAAATATTCGAACAGTAAATTTAACAAAAACAACATATTAAGTCAATTTTTATTTGCCGGATAAATATTAAAACATTGCCCTAAAAACCTTATCAGTACATCAAAAAGCATAAAAACCATTGAACATAATATAGGGTAAACTTAATTATAATTATTCTTTACATACAATTCATAATTCATCATTATTTTACTATTTTTACAAATTAAACTAATAATATAAAATAGACCTATTATAAATTATAAATATGATAATTTTCAAATACATATTAAAAAATCATGTGGGCCCATTTATCTTTTCGGTAATTACTTTGATGGCTGTTTTTTTACTTCAATTTTTCATGAAGTTTGCCGATAAACTTATAGGTAAGGGCTTATCTACGTGGGTCATAATAAAACTTGTTACTTATAATCTTGCATGGATGCTTGTATTAGTTGTTCCGATGGCCGTACTTATTTCCACATTAATGGCCTTTGGAACAATGGCTCAGAATAACGAAATTGCCGTATTAAAAGCAGCCGGTATGAGTCTGTATAAAATGCTTATTCCCCCTTTGGCAGGTAGTGTTATTATTGCCGGAATGTTAATCTATTTCAATAATAATATTTATCCCGATGCCAATCATGCGGCACGTATTTTAGCACAAGATATTACAAGAAAAAAACCGACTTTTTCTCTAATACCCGGAGTTTTTTCTCAGGAGATTCCCAATAAATCTATTCTTGCCAGAAAAATTGACAGAGAAACAAACGAAATGGAATATCTGACAATATACGACCGTTCAGACCCCAAAAACATTTCTGTTGTTACAGCAAAAAAAGGGAAATTATATTTTTCTAAAAACCAAACCAAATTGATACTTGATTTATATGACGGACAAATTCATACATCCAACAATTATGATTATAAAACTTATCGTAAAATAATTTTTAAAAGGCACAAAATTGTAATGAATGCCGACCAATTTACATTTAATGAATCTTCATCGGAAAATTTGAGACGCGGAGACAGAGAATTAAGTGCACAAGCAATGTTGCAACTGGTAGATAGCTTGGAATTACTTAAGAAACGATATACCAACGAATTGGAAACAAAATTCAATATGCATTTTTTCCCTAAACCGGATTATACAAAAACAAAAGCAGAACCAAAATCAAAAAAATATATTTATGCACGTGTTGCCGACAGAATAAAAACCGCACGCGGCAGCATTAACTCCAGCAGTAGAAGATTGGAATACAATGCAAAAAGAATAGATAATTATCTTGTGGAGATTCATAAAAAATATTCTATTCCATTTGCATGTATAATTTTTATTTTGGTTGGTGCTCCTTTAGGAACCATGACACGCAAAGGCGGTTTTGGGGTTGCTGCCGGAATAAGTCTTTTTTTCTTCCTTCTTTATTGGTCGTTTTTAATTGGGGGTGAAAAACTTTCCGATCGCGGCTTGCTTTCACCTTTCTGGGGAATGTGGTCGGCCAATGTAATACTATTTGCATTAGGTATTTATTTAACAATAAAAAGTGCAAAAGAACGAGTTACTATTAACTTCAATTTCTTACTTAAACTTGTCCCAAAAAAATTACGTACACCTAAATGAAACTAAAAATAATAGATAAATATTTAATTACTCAGTTTTTGCAAACAATAGTATTTGCTTTATTAACTTTTTTAATGATTTTTATAATCATAGATGTTATGGAGCATATTGATGAATTTATTGATTATAATGTTCCGCTACACATTGTTTTAAAATATTATGTTGTATTCCTTCCACAAATGATTCGTTATATGACTCCCATTTCTGTTTTACTTGCGGCGCTTTTTGTTACCGGAAAACTTTCGGATTTAAATGAAGTAACGGCATTAAAAGCCGGAGGAATGAGTTTATACAGATACATGATGCCTTTTGTAATTACAACTTTTTTTATATCCCTTTTTTCCGTCTACTTCGGCGGTTACCTTTCACCCAAAGCAAACAAAATAAAAGTAAGTATTGAAAGAGATTATATGGATTGGGGAACTATACGAAGCGGACACAATATTTTTTTCCAAGATACCAAATCAAAGATTGTTTCTATAGCATCGTACAGTGTAAAATCGGAGCAAGCAAATATTATTAGCATACAGGAATTTAACCCGAATAACCTTACGCAAATGATAGAAAGAACCGATGCGCGGAAAATGAAGTATGATTCTTCATCCGGCTGTTGGATATTAATGAACGGAATACAGCGGCATTTTGTAGATGATAAGGAATCCGTAACAAAATTTGACGAAATCAAAATTAGAAACCTACACTTTACCCCGGAAGATATTATAAAAAAACAGATAAAAAACGAGGAGATGACATTAACGGAATTAAGACAATTGGCTAAAGAAGAACTTGAAGCCGGCAATGACCCCACACGTGTGGAAATTGAGTTTCACAGCCGCATAGCGTTTGCGTTTGCCTCAATAATTACGGTACTTTTCGGCCTTCCCATCTCAACCAACAAACGTAAAGGCGGACTAGCACTTCAGTTTGGGATTAATTTATTAATTACTTTTACTTACTTGGTTTTTATAAGTATTAGTCAGGCATTCGGAAAAAACGGCGTAATGTCTCCAGTACTTACGGGATGGTTTGCAAACATGGTCTTTTTTGCAGCTGCAATAATTAATATTGCCAGAACACCCAAATAGATTTTTAGATATTCATGGAATATCCGAACAATTAATCTCCGAAAATATTATTTAAAACCGACTCGAGTTTATCACGCAAAATAGGTTTGGAAATAAAATCCGTAAATCCGGCAGATATAAACCGTTCCCTATCCCCCGGCAAAACATAAGCGGTAACGGCAATTATTGGAACCGTTTGATATTCCGGCATTTTTTGGATTACACGTAAAGCGTCAAGACCGTTATATTCACCCTGCAAATTTATATCCAAAACAACAAAATCATATTTTTTTGAGCGTAACAACGGAAGAGCTTTTTCAAAACTATTTACAAATTCTATTGATTTTAGTTCTTTCATTTGAACTTTAAAAAGAATTTGCGAATCTATTTGATCTTCCACATACAAACAACTCAAGTTTCCAAATTTAACTTCTTTCTTTTCAGCTTGAACCGGTTCAACAACCACTGCTTCTGCTTCTTGAACTTTAGGTTTTACGGCAACAGCTTGAGCGGTTGATTCTTGAATAGCAGGTGTATCTTGTTGAACATTTGATTGAGTTGTTACATTAACCTGAACCGTAATAGGTTCGTGATTATCAGATGAATCTACCGGAGCTTCCGCTTGAGAAACTCGATTAATTTGTTCTTCGTCCTTTTTCTTGCCGGTTATAAATGATGTTTTCGACAAAGAAGTTTTTTTAGCAACAATGTGTTGAGAGTTTGTTCCTTTAAGAATTTTCTCGGCTTTTATATGATTAAACTTCATTGGAAAAGTAAAACCATATTCACTTGGCTCACCAAGTTTATTAATTACTCCTTTATTATCAGCCAGTAACTCCGTAACCTTTAAAGCAAAACGTCGCATAAATCTGGATATACCGTATTTATGACGAACATCATTTTCATCACCATTAAAAATCTCTTCAAGTCCGTTTATTAATTCTTTTGAAATATGATTTCTATCGTCCTTAACAGTAACAACACAATGCCCCGTATCCTCTTGATAAGCGGAAAGATATACTTTTTCATTTTTTGTTACTCTCATTGCAAATTCCAAAAGCAACGTAATTAATGAAAGCAATTTGGCTTCGTCTGTTTCAAATTGTAATGATGATGAAATTTTTCCGTAAGAAAATTCTTTATTCAAATTAACGGCAATTTTTTTGATGTCGTTTTCAATTTGATCAATTAAATCAACAAAACGAAGTTCTTTCGGCTGTAATTCACTTTTATTTTGCTCTAATTCAACATACTGAACAGCATTATTCATCAACTGTAGCAAGGTTTTTTGATTCTCTTTAATAATTTCGGCTGCTTCTTTACTATCAGAATCTACATCCCCCACATTTTCAATCAATTCTTGTGAAAATCCTATAATAACATTAACCGGTGTTAATAATTCGTGAAATAAATGACTTAAAAATTCAGAGTCCAAAGTTCCTGTTGCACCGGAAGTTTCCGACGGAACTTCTATAAATTCTTTTTCTACTACTGTTTTAACAATTTCCTGCTTTACTTTAATTATTATTATAAAAGATTCAACCTCATTATTTGCACCGGTAACGGGAATTGCAACTAAATTCGCTTTTTTTGTAGAACCGTTTTTGTTTTTTATTTCACATTCCAATTCGGTTTTTTTAGGAACTGCACAATGAAAAACAGTAGTATTTACTTTTGCCCTATAATCATCAACAAGTAACGACAAAAATGATTGTTCTTTCAATTCTTCAACATCATATCCAAACTGATTACCAATTGTTTTATTAGCTCCATTAATAAATCCGTCGGCATCGGTTGTAATTATTACATCACTTGTATTATTAAAAACCGCATCATACTGATAAATTACTTTATTGTTCCGGATATTTTTGGATGC
>CAZTYP010000062.1:0-35001 GCA_964617555.1 uncultured Melioribacteraceae bacterium
TGCACGTGCAATTGATAGAGCTTATGAGCAGAAGATGCCAATGGTGCTCATTTCTCAAAGCGGCGGAGCAAGAATGATGGAAGCCGCATTATCATTGATGCAAATGGCAAAAACCAGTGCACGGCTCGCAAAATTAGCCGATGCAAAACTCCCGTTTATTTCAATTTTAACCGACCCGACAACGGGCGGGACAACGGCAAGTTATGCTATGTTAGGTGATGTTAATATTGCCGAACCTAAAGCCCTTATAGGTTTTGCAGGTCCTCGTGTTATTAAAGAAACAATAGGACGTGATTTGCCCGAGGGATTTCAAAAGTCGGAATTTTTATTGGAGCACGGATTTGTGGATTTTATTGTTGAACGTAAAGAACTAAAAAGAAAACTTGCACAGATAATAGATTACATGATGTGAGAAACACTCAATAATTCAATGATATTTTGCTTCTTTTGAGTTCTCAGAAGGAGCAATTTTTTTAATGATAAAATGGAAAAACAAAATTTCGAAATAAAACCTATCGGTGTAATCAGAACACCATACAAAGATGTTGCTCCCTTTCAACCCATTGAATACGATGAAAACGAATTTATTGTTGAGTTGTTTCCCGAATATGTTCAGGGACTCGAAAACTTAAATGAATTCAAATACATTTTTCTATTTTACTATCTTCATCGTGTAAAGAAAAAAGTTGAAATGCTTATAAAGCCGCCTTGGGCAAAAGGGAAAAAAGTGGGGCTCTTTGCCAGTCGCTCGCCGGCAAGACCAAATCCTATCGGTATTAGTGTTGTTAAAATAAAAAAGATTGAAGGCAATAAAATTTACACCGGAGGACTTGATGTTTTTGACGGTACACCGTTAATTGATATTAAACCGTATATAAAAAATTTGGATGAAAAATCTAATGCAGATTACGGTTGGCTTGATAATTTGGACGATAAAGAACATTTGACCATGCATATAAAGGGGATTCCCCATACGCATTAAATTTAAATGAGCGGAATATTTTATGAAAATTTTATATTTGGATTGTTTTAGCGGTATCAGTGGTGATATGCTTTTAGGGGCATTTATTGATGCCGGTTTAGATGAACGCTTATTATTGGATTTACCTCGTAAATTAAATTTACCGCAAGTAAAACTTGAAATAAAAAAAGTGAACAAAGCCGGTTTACAGGCAACAAAAACGGATGTTATTTATCCGCCGGAGCATGTACATCGCCACCTTACGGATATTGAACAAATAATTGATAAAGGAGATATCCCCGCCGATGTAAAAACACTTGCAAAAAGAATCTTTACTCGTCTTGCCGAAGCGGAAGCTGAAGTTCACGGTACAACCCCCTATAAAATTCATTTTCACGAAGTAGGTGCACTTGATGCAATAATTGATATTACCGGAACCGCAATGGCTTTTCTTTCGCTTGGTATTTCCAAAGTTTATAATTCTCCAATATCCGTTGGCGGGGGAATGGTACAAATTGCACACGGATTTTTCCCCGTGCCTGCTCCGGCTACAGCATGTTTACTGTCCGGGTTTGAAATAAAACATGGCCCTGTTAATAAGGAACTGGTTACCCCTACCGGGGCTGCAATTCTTTCGGTCCTTACGGAAAACTCCGAAGAGACAGTACCTCCTTATGTTATTCAAAAAACAGGCTATGGTGCGGGGACACAGGATTTGGAAGGGATGCCTAATGTTTTACGAATTGTAATAGGAACTACGGAAGAAAAATATTATGTTGATGAAAAGGTTGAGCTAAGTTTTAATGTTGATGATATGAATCCGCAACTTTTCCCTAATTTGATTACTCTGCTTCTTGAGGCAGGTGCAGCGGATGCCTTTGTAACTTCGGTAATAATGAAAAAAGGGAGACCCGGCTTTTTGTTTACAACAATATATGATGAAAAATTTGAAAAGAAAATTTTAAAGATTATTTTTGATGAAACCACAACAATAGGAATACGAAAAAAAAAATTGAACAGAATAAAATTGAAAAGAGAATTAAGTAAAATAACAACTTCTTTTGGTGTTATTGCAGTTAAAAAAATTATCTATCCGGATGGAAGCAGTAAAACATTGCCCGAATATGAAGAGTGTAAACGTATCTCCGTTGAAACCAATCAACCCTTAAAGATTATACAAGATAAATTAATTACAGAATTAAATTTCGAAGTAAAATAAGTTTGCAGTATAAAATTATTGGTAAATATGAATTACTTAGTTTCAGAAAGTCAAAAATATAGTTCCGATTTAATGCACAAATTAGAGAGGTTAAATAATTATTTGTGCGGGAAAATAAAGCAGGGAATAATAGTTGCATATTCCGGTGGTACCGATAGTGCAATGTTATTGTGGGCTGCAAAAAAAATTTCTGATTTCGTAGGCGGCAAATTTATTGCAGTTACTCAGGAAAGCGAAAGCATGTCCCGCAAAAATTTGGAAGAAGCAATTCAGTTTGCAAAAAAAATTGGGGCTGAACACAAAATAATTCATAGTAACGAATTTTCAGATGCAAATTATATAAAAAATGATTTAAACCGTTGTTACTATTGCCGCAAACATCTTTTCTCAATTACGGCAAATTTAATGGGGGAAGAATATAAAACAGTAATATACGGTTATAATCATTCCGATAAAGGGGAAATTAGACCGGGGCACAGAGCGGCAATTGAAAGTGGTATAGAAGCTCCTCTGGCTTTGTTCGAATTTTCAAAAGAGGAGATAAGGGAAGTGTTGCGAAACAATAAAATTTATATTGCCGATAAACCTTCCGACACTTGTTTGAGTACCCGTATAATGACAGGGATAAAAATTGAAAAAACCGATATAGGTAATATTGAAGAGCTGGAAAACATTATGTGGAATGCAGGAGCAAAAATTTTCAGAATCAGAGTTTGTGAAAGTAACGGAGAAAAATTTTTGCGTATTGAAATTACTCCCGAAGAGATTATCTTTGCTGTTGAGCAAAAAGACCTCCTTGTTTCCAGAGGTAAGGCAATGGGATATAAATGGATTACTTTGGACTTGGAAGGTTACAAGCGAGGCGGAGGCAGAGCATGAACGAAAAAGAACTGTTGAAATTATTATATAAAGTTGCTAATGGTGAAATTTCTGTTGAGGATTCTCTTGCAGAATTAAAGGAAGGGCCTTTTAATCAAGCCGAGATTGGTCATACGGCTTTTGATTATCATCGCAGATTGAGGCAAGGGCTTGCAGAAGTGATTTTTGCTGAACCTAAGAGTATTGAGCAGATTGAAATTATTTCCCGAAAATTTAAGGAAGTTGAGTATCCTATACTTTATACACGAATTAAAAAAGAACATGAAGAATTTCTTTTGAAAGAATTTACCACCGGCAGATTAAATAAAGTTGCACGTACGTTTTTAATTAATCCTCCGAAAAAAAAAGATGTGGAAATTAACAAACCTTTTGTGGCTCTGTTTTCGGCGGGTACCGGCGATGCCTTTGTAATTGAGGAAGCTGCGGAGGTATGCCTTGCGATGGAAGTTCCGTATATTATGAAGAACGATGTCGGAGTTGCCGGAATCCATAGATTGTTCCAACACACGGAATTAATTCAAAAAGCATCGGCAATAGTTGTAGTTGCCGGAATGGAGGGAGCACTTCCTTCGGTTATTGGCGGTATTGCTGAAGCTCCGGTTTTTGCGGTGCCTACCAGTGTTGGCTATGGCGCAAGTTTTAACGGATTATCGGCTTTGCTCGGTATGCTCAATTCTTGTGCATCCGGCGTTACCGTTTCCAATATTGATAACGGGTTTTCCGCCGCTTTTTCGGCTTGTCAAGTTGTACGACAAATAATAAAAAGATGTGAGGAATAAAATGAGAAGTATTAAAAAAATTCCTTTTTTTATTGTTATTCTATCCTCATTCAACTTTGCCCAAACAGAATTTCCCGAAGCAGGTAGTGTTAAATTAGGAGCCTTATATGAAATTTCTACCGTTTTTTTTAATAAAGATGATGCGGGGGAAAAAAAGTTGGAAACCGGAATTTACCCTATAAGCATTTATCTGAGCGGAAGAATTAATATATCACGAAATTTTAGTCTGGAATTTCGTCCGGGAATACTTTTTGGCGATGAAATTTATTCAGGGGTTGAATACGGATTGTTTCTTCGTTACCGGTTTTACAAGTCGAATATCTATTTAATTAGCGGAGTTAATTGGCATAATAATTATGGGAATGCTGAAAATGTTTATTCATATAAAAAGATCTCCGATGAAATTTTTTCTCTTATTAATTTTGCATTAGGTTATTCATTGAAAAATGGATTTTGCATTACTCTAAGTTATTATTATCCGATCCAAGAGTACGAAGTATATTACAGAAAATTTCCCGGTGAGATTGAGGCAGATATACTAACACTGCGTAATATAATAAAAGTCGGTTTTGAATATACATTTTGATAAGGTTATGTAGCGCGTACGGGATTCGAACCCGTGTTACCGGCGTGAGAGGCCGGCGTCCTAAACCACTAGACGAACGCGCCGTAAATGAAATACAAAATTAACGTTTTATTTTTAAAATTGCATTAACTATTTGATATGTATAAATGAACTTACACACTCTTCAAATTATATTGTTGTCCTTTCTTCTTCTGTTTTATGGGTGCAAAAAAAATAATCCGGTTAGTGTGGTAGATGAAAGTAAAGGGAAAATTTTTGTTACGGCTAATGTTAGTGGTGCGGAGATTTTTCTGGATAATATTTCAACGGGAAAATTTACCCCGGACACAATTACTGCATTTGCAACCGGATATGTTGTTAAGGTAAGAAAAGAGAGCTTTTTTTCAGAAAAGAAGAGAGTGATATTTGACAGATACAAAACTAAAACGGTAAAATTTGAACTTCAAAAAAATCAATTACATAAAAATGTATTGCTGGAATATTTTCCCCGAAACGATACAGGTAATTGTATAAACGGGAATGAATTAATTAGTGAATTAAAAGATGATTTTAAAGATTCATTATTTTTATTAAACTACACATCGCTTAATCTGCCCCCCTCCAATCCTTTTTATTTTACTTTGCATCAATCTATTGGTTATCGTATGAAGAACTATAATGTTCTCAACACTCCGATTATAATAATTGACGGAAATAAAATACAAGATTTTAACAATATAGAAATATTAAAAGATAAAATAAAAAAAGGTCTGCATGAAACCACCTATTTTAAGTTAACGGTAAGCGATAGTATTTTAACTGCAAACGGATTTAAAGTAACAGCTCGTCTTACGGTTTACGATACGGATAAATTGGATTTTAATAGTTTGGTATTGCACATGGTGGTATTCGAGAAAATTCCGGCATGCACTATTGATAATGGCGAAACTTGCGGGAATGTAGTACGAGCCATGCTTCCCAGTGAATATGGGAGAGACCTTTCCGCAATATCTAAAAAAGGGTTATACAATTATTATGAATATAAGTTGTTAAATCCGGATTGGAAAAAACTCAATCTCTTTGTTGTTGCTTTCGTTCAAAACAAACTGACAAACAAAATTTGGCAAGTTGCAAAATCCGAACAAAATTTTTGGTTCTAATCTGCTAAAGTTTTGTAAATTTGTATTGTTAACAAAACACTAAAATAATCAATATACATGAATAAAATCCTTATTAATATTGCGGTTTTAACTTTTTCTTTTTCGATAGCTGTTTGTGCCCAAGATAATCATTATTGGAATATTTTCGGAGGCAACGAGTCCGCCGTATTGGGTGGAGTTGTTCTTGATGGCGTTAACGATTATTCAACCTCTTATTTTAATCCTGGTAATATTGCATTTTTAAAAAATTCAGGTTTGGGAGTAAGTGGAAATATATACGGTTATATGAATTTTAAACATCAAAATGCCAATGGAGAAGGGAACGATGCAATTAAAGAAAAATTTGATATACTTCCAAATATGAGTGCCGGAGCTTCTCCGTTTAATCCGAAAGCCGATAGTAAAATCGGATACCTTTTTTTTGAAAGGCAAAGTGCTTCTGTAGGATTAAATACCAGAGTTGATAAATATTACGATGTTATTCCGACTCGCTCTTTTAATTTGGATAATCACATTGTTAATTTTTATGATGGAATGGAAAGGTATATCGGAGAAATTAATACTGATCACCAACTAACTGAGTATTGGGGAGGAGTTTGTTACGGAAAAAAACTCTCCGATAAAATCGGAATTGGTTTTACACTTTTTGGTTCTATGAGAGACCAAACTAAAAAAACAGACTTAAGTCTTTTTGCCGTGGATACTGCAAATTCCGTTTCCGCAACAACGGATTGGAATTATTTTATAGATTATATAGACTACAGAGTTTTAGGTAAATTCGGATTCGTCTATAAATCGGAATCTTTTAATTTCGGATTAACCGTAACAACACCAAGTCTTCACATTTACGGTACGGGTATAATTGGCGGACGTGTAACTTCAACCGGTGTTTACGTAGGTAAAATAGAAGGGACTCATATGAATCGTCCTTACGATTATGTTGCATCGAAACGTGAGTCGGATGTTTCAACAAAATATGAATCCCCGCTTTCAATAGGTATAGGAATTAAAAAAGATTTTGGTTCGTGGCGTATTCGTTTTGCCGCCGAATGGTTTAACGATGTTTCGAACCATGTTTTAATACAAGCCGACGACCCTTTTTTTACTATAACAAACCCAGAAACTGCTACATCGGGCAGAAAAAAAGTTATTG
The DNA here is from genome assembly GCA_964617555.1 of uncultured Melioribacteraceae bacterium. Lineage (GTDB taxonomy): Bacteria > Bacteroidota > Ignavibacteria > Ignavibacteriales > Melioribacteraceae > 1-14-2-50-31-20. The sequence goes on from CAZTYP010000062.1 coordinate 6,717, forward strand.
TTAAAATCCCTTTACTTTCAATAAAGCAGCAAGCCAAAACAATTATAAATTACGGAATTGCCGTTGAAAAACAATTTACAAAATCACTTCTCTTTTATCTTAGTTGCAGAACGGATTATTCTTCTTTTAAAAGTGGGGAAGATTATGATATAACTCTTGGTAAAGATGATGATTGGGATATATTTAGGTTTACAACAGGGGGAACTTATAAATTTTCCAAAACAATTTTAGGCCTTGGATTTCAATACAGCTTTTCACGAGATAACAATTTAATTTCGGATATAAATCTAAATCCGCATCGAATTGATAATAACACACTATTTTTGCTAAATACTACACCAACAACCACAAAAATTATATATGACGATTTTAAATTAATTTTGGCATTTACTTATTTATTCAGTTCAAAATTATAAATTGAATAATAAAATAAAATATATTTTTATTAAGTTATTAACAAGATGGGATAGACTATGAAAATTAAAATTAAATTAACAACAGTAATGTTTTTTTTATTTCTCAGCATTTTTAATTCACAAACATCTGCACAAAAATTTGAGATAACACCTTTTTACGGATATCAATTTAACGGAAAAGTTGTAGGGTACGAAGGTGATTTGAATATCAGAGATGCCACAGCTTACGGATTGCTATTTGACATTACATTACGTCCGGGAATGCAATTGGAGTTCTATTTTAACAGAAGTGATACAAGGGTAGATTATATTCATTTTCGCGGACCTACTTACAAACTAATCGATGCAAGCGTAAACTATTTTCAAATAGGAGGCTTAAAAGAGGTGATGAGAAAGAAAAATATAACGCTCTACGGTATTTCTTCTTTGGGAGCAATGTTACTTTCTCCTTCCGGCAGCGGCTATAACGAAACACCGGAACTTTTTTATTTTGAAGATAAATGGTTCTTCTCATTAACACTCGGAGCAGGTGCAAAAGTTTGGTTGTCAGATAGGGTAGGACTAAGATTTGAAGGCAGAGCACTAATGCCTATTACCTGGGGTGGCGGCGGCTTTATGGTTGGAACCGGCGGCTCAGGTTTTTATTTTGGCGGCGGCTCCGCAATTTTACAAGCCAATCTTTCGGCAGGTTTGATAATAGGGCTTGGTAAGTAAATTATAAAAGGTAAAATAATGTTTAAAAATATAATAAAAAATAATTTATGGATTTTATTAACTCTTGTTTTAATAACCGAGCTTACTTCTTTTGCTGCGGAAAACAATGCGGAATTAAAATGGCCAAGGGAAATTGAAACAGAAAAAAGTATTGTAACCATTTATCAACCTCAACTCGAATTGTTTAAGGCGGATACGTTGGAAGGAAGGATGGCAATTTCCATTAAACCTAAAGAAGGTAATGTTTTGTTTTGTGCCGTGTGGTTCAAAGCAAAAATGGAAACCGATATGGATGCTCGCACGGTAACTTTGGAGAGTGTGGAAATTCCCAAAGTCCATTTCCCTGATTTTGATAATGAAGCCAAAATTAAGAAGTTTACAGAATTATTAGTCGAAGAGATTGAATCTTGGAATATTGTAATGTCGTTGGATAGATTGGTTGCCGGCTTAGAGGAAATTGATAATATTAAAAAGAAATCTGAAAACCTTAACAATTCTCCTCCTGATATCTATTTTAGAACATCTCCTGCAACACTAATTACTATTGACGGCGACCCGATAATAAAAGGAATAGATAATTCTAATTTGGAATATGTTGTTAACACTCCTTTTTTTATTGTAAAAGAAAAAGGGAATAAATCAATTTATATAAAAGGGGGTAAGTTTTGGTATACATCCGATAAAATTTTATCGGGATGGAAAGAGACGGCAAAAGTTCCGAGCAGTATAGAAAAATTAGCTGAACAGAATAAAACTAATTCGGAAATTGATTCGATTACGGCATCAATGACAGAAGCTCCGGATTTAATTGTTGTTACCAATCCTTCCGAACTGATTGTTACTAACGGTAAACCGGATTACCAAGCCATTGAAGGAACTTCCTTGTTATACGTACGTAATTCAGAATCGGACATAATTATGGATATAAATTCCCAAGAGCATTATGTTTTATTAGCCGGACGGTGGTATCATTCCAAAACATTGCAAGACGGTGATTGGGAATTTAAAGAACCGAAAGAACTGCCCGAAGATTTTATAAAAATACCTGAAAATTCCGATATGGCGGATGTAAGAGTAAGTGTCCCAAATACTCCTGAGGCAGAAGAAGCACTGCTGGAACAATCAATTCCACAAACAGCAACCGTTGATAGGAAAACCGCAACAGTAAAAATAAGATACGATGGGAACCCGAAATTTAAAAGGATTGAAGATACGGAAGTTGATTTTGCCGTTAATTCTGATAAAACTGTGTTGAGAATAAAGGATAAATATTATTGTGTTGACGATGCCATTTGGTTTGTATCTGATAATGCAACTGGACCATGGATGGTAAGTGATGTTCGTCCTGACGAAGTTAACCAAATTCCGCCCGAATCCGAAGTATATAATGTTAAATATGTTTATATCTTTAACTCAACGCCGGAAGAGGTTTGCGTAGGGTATTATCCCGGATATACTTATTCGTATGTTTACGGAGGTGTTGTGGTTTATGGAACCGGTTATCACTATGCTCCTTGGTATGGACATTATTATTTTCCCCGTCCCGTAACATGGGGATTTGGTGTTCATTATAATCCTTATACCGGTTGGGGATTTCATATAGGATTTAGTTTCGGGTGGATTGGTTGGCGGTTTCATCCGTTCTATCGCCCATATTGGGGCCCTCGAGGTTATCATGCCGGATACAGACACGGTTTATATCGCGGATATCACCATGGTGTTCGCAGAGGATTTAGAGCCGGTTATATTGCCGCTTCCAGACGTTCGAGGGCTAATGTTTACAGAAATCACAGAACCGGTATAAAAAGAACCGGAAATGTAAGACGCGATAGAGCAATCATGCAAAACAGAAAAGCTAGGCTCTCTAAGAAACCGAATAACCTTTATGCGGATAGGAAAGGAAATATTTATCAAAGAAATAAAGACGGTAGTTGGGCAAGAAAAACCAACAGAGCGTCAAGTATTAAATCATCTGTTGTAAAACCACAATCCAAACAAAGGGATGCTCGCCAAAATTATTCAAAACACAAAACAAACAGAAGTATTTATAATCGCAGTCAGTTAAACCGCTCTTATCAAAGCAGAAGCAGAGGCAATTATAATTATAATAGAGCAAGTAGAATGAGAAGTAGCGGAATGAGAATGCGAAGCGGAGGAAGACGGCGATAACCAATATCGTAGGAGGTTAAAATGAAAAAAATATTTTTATTCATATTTGTAATTGTTTTTTATGGCATGGTTAATGCCAGGAATATTGATAGTGTTAAAATCACTTTTGATGATGTGGAAACAGGTAAACTTCCTTCGGGATGGATTGCTGAAGAAACTAACGCCGTAGGGGAAGGTTCTATTTGGGAAGTAACGGAAGATGTTACGGCCCCTTCGGGTAAAAAAGTTCTGGCTTTAACAGATACAAAAAATAATCATGGTAGTACTTTCAACCTTTGCTGGACTAATAAAATTAATTTTTTGAACGGTGAAATAAAAGTTATGTTCAAGGCAAATTCCGGTAAAGAAGATGAAGGTGGCGGAATCATGTGGAGAGTGAAAGATAAAGGGAATTATTATGTGGTAAGGTTTAATCCTCTTGAGGACAATTTTCGTTTGTATCGTGTAAAAAACGAATATCGCAGAATGATTGCAAATGCAGATGTAAAATTATCAAAAAGAAAATGGCATCAGATAAAAATAGTACAGAAAGGTAAAAAGATAAGTTGTTATTTAAATGAGAAAAAATTAATCGAAACAGAAGATGAAACATTTACCAATGCCGGCGGAGTAGGAGTTTGGACAAAAGCGGATGCGGCAACATCATTTGATAATTTTGAAGTAAATAAATAGCGGGATTATTATATGCTTAAGTCCGGAAGTATTGTTGTAATTATTGTAATGCTTTTTGTTTCTCCTTTTATTGCCCAAGAAAAAGGGGATACAACAGTTATTGATTTGGTTGAGGCAATTCAAAAAGCTGAAAGTAATAATTTTGTAATTAAATCCGAACAATACGAAAAAGAAGCTGCCGAGAAGAATTATAAAAATCAAAAAACAAGAGAACTGCCCAATTTATCTTTATTGCTTTTCAGAGAGGACCGTTTCCTTTCTCCGTATAATTTTCATCAGCAAGGTGCATCCCTGCACAGCAGTTGGGAACTTGGGAAATTGATTGTAAATAATGCCGATGTTGCCAAATCGGAAAGCAAAATAATTGAAAATAGAATTGCACAGGAAAAACTAACTGCAGGAAGACGAGTTGCCGGAATATATCTTCGGATTTTACTTGCTGAGAACGAAATAAAAATCCAGTTAAAACGCCTTGAACTTATGAAGAAACATAAGGCAATAGCCCAAATAGGTTGGAGAGCCGGAACCCGCTCTAAACTTGATGTTTTGCAATCCGATAATGAGATTACCAAAATTAAAGAAGAAATTGAAAAAGTTAAGAGTAAGAAAGAGAAACTTTTTACCGAGTTTAATCTGTTAGTCGGTAATCAAAGAAAATATCACCTTAAATCCATTGATACCGAAAAAATAATTAACTTGTTGCTCCCCGACACTTCCGTGCTTTCGGTAAACGGTAATCCTTTTATTACCGAGTATGATTTTAAGACCAATACGGAAATCTTAAAAAAAAATGCCGTGGCTTCGCAACAGTTACCGCTAATTGATTTTGGCGGTGGATTTTTTAACGATGCGGACCCAACCGGAGACGGAAATTATTGGCAAGTAAATATCGGATTGCAGTTACCCTTGTTTATGTGGGGAAGTACGGATTATCAACGTCAAGTTAGTGATGCTAAAATCAAGTCATTGAAACTACAGCAAATAAATATGCAAAGAGAGTTGAATATTTTTTATCGCAAAACTTTTAATGAATTGGGAAATTATAAAACCGTTGCAAAAATAGAAAAAGAACGGGAAGCAATTGCGGAGCAGGCTTTTTCCATTGCACAAATAGATTACGAAGCGGGATTGATAACAAATCTTGAATTTATTGATGCCCAGCAATCACTTGCCGAAATAAAAATAAAAATGAAAACTACACGTTTAAAATATATTGCAAAACTTATTGATTTATATCTTGCTGCGAATCGGTCGGATATACTATTTACAATGTTAAAAAAATTTTAATTTAGAAAGAGGTTCTTGATGCAACGTTTTAGTATTGCTCTTATAGTTCTCTTATTTTTTCTGGGTGCCTGTAAGAATAAAGAGGAATCCGAAGTTGAACACCAATTACCGTTGTTGGAAGTAAATTACGAGCAACCGTTAAAAATGGATATGCAGGATACGGTTAAGATATATGGCGAAATCAAAATACGTAACGAAGCAAAAGCCGCTTCCCAGTTTGGTGGAAGATTAATTGATTTTAACAAATTACCGGGTGATAAGGTAGAAAAAGGGGAGAGAATCGGGACGGTTATTCCCGCTGAGCGCGAAGCTCTGATGCAAATAAGCAAAAATGCGGAAGATAGTCTCAAGTCCATTATGGAAAATCAAGTGCGCCCGATTCCTCTATATTCTCCTATAAAAGGGACGGTATTGAGTATTAATAATCATACGGGAGATATTATACAAAAAGGAGAACCGATTATGCATATCGGAAATCTTTCCATACTTGATGTTTATTCCGATTTGCCGATTAAATATTTAAAACTTGTTCGAAATATGAAAACGATGAAAATGAAATTTTTGTCTTATCCTCATAATGAACTAACACTTAAAATAAAATCTATAGGTGGTAACGTTAATTCTGCAAAACAAACATTAACAATAAGACTTGAGTTGAAAAATCCAGATAATGACTTTTATCCCGGAATGAAAACGCTTCTTTTTTTCCCTTTACAAACACATAAGGGTGCTCTTACCGTTTCTCGACAAGCATTGGTGGAGGAAGAGGGTATTTTTAGTCTTTTTGTGTTAAAAGGGAACAAGGTTGAAAAGCGAGAAGTGAAACCCGGTATTTTTAATAGGAACAGAGTGGAAATTATTAATGGACTTAAAGGGACGGAAAAGATTGTTTCAGATAAGGCTTATTCCCTTACCGACGGGATGGAGGTTTCGGTCAAATGAGAAATCTTTCCGCTTTTGCAGTAAAAAATAAACGTGCAATAATTTTTTCCGTCCTGTTTTTTGCCGCAATTGGTGCATATCTTATTTATCAAATACCGCAAGGGGTTTTCCCCGATTCCGTTTTTCCGCGTATAGCAGTTATGGTTGATTACGGCTTGGCCCCGCTTAAAGAGATGGAGATGGAAGTTGTAAAACCTATTGAAGAAGCCTCCATGATGGTTGAAGGAGTGCGTGTTGTACGTTCTTCAATTAGTCGTGGTTCTGCGGAAGTTAATATAGATTTTCAATGGGATCAGGACATGTTCCGCGCATATCAACTTGTGCAGGCACAAATAAGCGGTATACGCAATAGATTGCCAAGCGGCGTTCAAATTGAAATTCGGCGTTTTACAACAAGTACATATCCTGTTGCCGGATACAGTTTAACCTCCGATAAATTATCCTTACTGAAATTAAGAGATTTAGCTGTTTATACAATTCGTCCGCAACTTGCATCCATTCCGGGAATTTACAATATAGAAATAATGGGCGGAAGAGAACGTGAATACAGAATTAATTTAGACCCCGCAAAATTGGCACTTTATAAAATTGATTACAAAACGGTTGAAGAAGCCGTTGCTTCGACAAACAATCTTAAATTTGTCGGCAAACTTAAAGAGGCAAATAAACTTTATCTTAATATTGCCGATAATAGGTTTAAAAATATTTCCGATATTAAAAAAACAATTATTACAAGACGCGGCAATACTCCGATTTACCTTTATGATATTGCCGATGTTGAACCGGCATTGAAAGAGACATTTATTGCGTGCGAAAGCGATTTAAAACCCGCCGTGTTGTTAACGGTAATTAAGCAACCCGGAACAAATGCAGTGGAAATAATGGATAACGTTGCCAAAACATGGAAGCGATTGAATAACTCACTTCCTACTGACGTAAAAATTAGCAAATGGTACGATATGACCGAGTTTATTAAAAACTCCATTGCAAGTGTTCGCGATGCGATTGTTTTCGGGGTAATACTTACCTTTTTAATTTTGCTTCTATTTTTGCGAAGATTAAAAATTACATTGGTAACAATTATTATTATACCCATTGCGCTTCTTATTTCATTTGTGTTTATAAAATTGCTGGGAATTTCGTTGAATCTTATGAGCTTAGGTGGTTTGGCGGCGGCAATAGGCATATTGGTTGATAACGCTATCGTTGTAATTGAAAATATTGAACGGTATTTGGAAGAAGGGCGTACCGGCGAAGAAGCGATTATTGATGCTTCCTCGGAAATTATTATTCCTCTGCTCGGAGCAACTTTAACTACACTTGTAGTTTTTATTCCGTTAATATTTTTATCCGGTGTACCCGGAATTTTTTTCAGGGCACTTGCTGCAACACTTTCCATTGCCATTTTTGTTTCCATGCTTCTGGCAATTTTTATTACCCCTGTTCTTGCCGTTCTTTTTATTTCCCCAAAAGGTAAAAGAAAAGGAAAGGTGTTGCCTAAACTAATCGGAATTCAGCAAAATCTTTTTCGAACAATAATTAAACTACCCTCTTTATTATTTTTTCTTGTTTTTATTTTTGCTGTAATTGCTTTTTATTCGTACAAAGAAATTCCAAGCGGATTTTTACCGGAGTGGGATGAAGGAACCATAGTTCACGATTATCTTGCTCCGGAGGGAAGCTCAATTGCCGGAACAAAAGCGATGTTGAAAAATATTGCAGAGTATTTAACTACAATTCCGGAAGTAAAAACGTATTCTTTACGAACAGGCAGAAGTTTAGCACATCCGCGTACACATACTAACGACGGCGATTTTGTGATCTCGTTAAAAAAAGACAGAAAAAGATCGGCATTTGAAATAATGGATGAAATTCGTCGTTTTGACGAGCAAAATGTTCCGCGTTTGGAACCTGAATTATTTCAAGTTTTACCGGACAGACTTAATGATTTGAGTGGCGAAATCGCTCCGGTTGTAATTAAAGTTTACGGTAAAAATCTTTCTTTAATTCAACATGTTGCCACACAAATAGCAGATTCGTTAAAAAATATTTCCGGTGCCATTGATATTTATAAAGGGTTTTCCCGTTCCGAACCGGAACTTACCTTTACGGTAAACCAAAATGCGGCAAATAGATACGGGCTTACCGTTAAAGAAATAAATGATTTCCTCCATATGGCGTTATGGGGTAACAATGCGGGAAAAATGTTGGATGGATTAAAAATTATACCGATTTCAGTACGTTACAACAAAACTAATTACGATAATTTTGAAGAGATAAAAAAAATGCCCGTATATTTAAAATCCATAAACAGGGTATTAACTTTGGATGAAATTGTTGATGTAAAAAAACAACCCGGAAAATCCGATATCGAGCACGAAAATTTAAGTCAGGTTATTAATATTAAATCTCAAATATCCGGAAGAGATTTGGGAAGTATAATTAAAGATGTAAAAATAATGCTTGGTAAAATTAATTTACCTCCCGGAGTTACTGTTCGGCTTGGAGGACAATACGAAAGTCAACAAAAAGCATTTACCCAGTTAATTCTAATTTTAATTTTCGGAATCTTATTGGTTTTTACAATTCTTCTTTTTGAATTCAAGTCTTTTAAAACATCGTTAGTAATTTTGTTCGGAACAATCCTATCCGTAAGCGGAGTATTTTTAATTTTGTGGATTACTTCAATTCCATTGGATATATCTGCATTTATGGGAATGATAATGATAATAGGTGTTGTGGTAAATAACGGAATTCTGCTGATTGATTATACTGAAAAATATCTTGAGAAAAACAACAATGTAACCGAAGCTTTACTGATGGCGGGAAAAATAAGATTTCGACCGATACTGATGACAACTCTTTCGACAATTTTCGGATTTCTTCCGCTTGCTTTGGCATTGGGCGAAGGAGCTGAAATGCTTAAACCTTTGGCAATTTCCATGATTGGCGGAATGAGTGTCTCGATGTTTTTATCATTGTTAATTATTCCCGCTCTTTACCGATTAATAAACCGGTAAAAAATATTATTATAATAAATATTATAATTCGTTTCAAAAATATAAGTTGCACGTAAAAACTCTGTACTACAACCTATTAATAAAACAACTACCTTAGCGACACATCCCCGTTGTAAATTGTTTTAATTCCATCTCTGCCGCTAAGTATCAAAAAACCGTTATCGTCAATATCTTCAAAAACACCGAAGTACTCTTTATCTCCGTCAACAATTTTGATTTTCTCTCCTATTAGTTTTGAACGTTGTCTCCAACTTTCAAGCACACTTTCGGGATTTTTATCAACTTTTTTCATTACCTCTTCAAATTCGTTCAGAATTTCGGCAAGGATTCTTTCCCGACTAACCACACTTCCGAATTCCTTACGTATTGATGTGGGGGGAATATTATAATGCCCTTCAAACATCGGTTGATTTACATTTACTCCTATTCCCACAACAACTCTTTCGGGAATATCTCCGCGCGAAACAGATTCCACCAATATGCCGCATACTTTTCTTGTTTCTATCAAAACATCATTTGGCCATTTAAGCCGTACATCAAGTTGATAAAGATTTTCAATTGATTGTGCTACCGCAAGTCCGGCGGCAAGTGTAATAATATTCAATTTTTTTGCTGTAAGATTTTCGGTTAAGAGTATCGAAAATGTTATCGAATTATCTTTGTCCGAAACCCAAGTTCTGTTTAAACGTCCACGCCCTTTTACTTGATTGTTTGCCATAAGAACTGTGCCGTGTTCCGTTATTGACAAATCTTTCAAAAGTTCAGTATTGGTAGATTCAACTTCTTCATAATAGATAAAATTAGTTCCAATAAAATCGGTTTTTAATTTTATATCCATTTCTTCAATTACAAAATTAGATTTAAACATTATTTATAACTCCTAAAAATTTAACACTCTTGTCATAAATTATGACATAATTTCATTTAATTGTTATAACGGCATATTCAATGACAACCTACAATAAAACCTTCGAAATTGATAAGTTGTTAAAAAACAATAAGTTATCTTGAAATTATTTGTTGGCACGGGCTTTGCAATAAATATGTAAAAAACAAAATTAAGGAGAAAATACAATGACATTAGTAAAATTCAGTCCGTTCGAAAGTTTTCAAGATTCAGTTCAAAAATATTTTGACGATGTTATCACAACAAAATCTTCATACACCGATGCTTTTGTTCCAAGTATTGATGTAAGCGAAAAGGAAAATCAGTTATTTATTGAAGCTGAAATTCCTGGTGTAAAAAAAGAAGATTTAAAATTAACTATACAAGATAACATTTTAACCATTGAAGGTGAAAAGAAAAATAATTTTGACGAAGAAAAAAGATATTTGATTAACGAACGACGTTACGGTTCGTTTAAAAGAAGTTTTACTTTGCCGGAAGATATTGATTCCGAAAAAGTAAATGCGGAATTTAAAAACGGTGTGCTTTTTGTTACTCTGAAAAAAGTTGAAGAAAAAGCCCCAATCGAAAAAGTGATAAAAGTAAAATAAGCTTAAACTGGTTTTGAAGTTTTACCGAAACGTCTGATGTGAAGCCGAATTTTCACGTTTGACGTTTTATTATTAAAAATTGAAGAATAAAGTTTAAGAAAAAAAATAAAAGACTAAAAGGAGATGATATTATGGGAAAAATTATTGGAATTGACTTAGGAACAACAAACTCTTGCGTTGCCGTTATGGAAGGTAACGATCCGGTTGTTATTCCTAATTCGGAAGGCGGAAGAACAACCCCTTCAATTGTTGGATTTACAAAAAACGGTGAAAGATTAGTAGGGCAGCCGGCAAAACGCCAAGCCGTAACTAATCCTAAAAATACTGTTTTTTCAATTAAAAGATTTATGGGACGTCGTATTGACGAAGTTCAAGACGAAATAAGTGAAGTGCCTTATACCGTTGTGGAAGGTGATAACAAAACCGCTCGTGTTAAAATTGAGGACAGGCTTTATTCACCTCCCGAAATTTCTGCAATGATATTACAAAAAATGAAAAAAACAGCAGAAGAATATCTCGGGCAAGAAGTTACAGAAGCGGTAATTACGGTCCCGGCATATTTTAACGATTCTCAGCGCCAAGCTACAAAAGATGCCGGTGAAATTGCCGGATTAACCGTTAAGAGAATTGTAAACGAACCTACTGCTGCCGCTCTTGCCTACGGTTTAGATAAAAAAGGGAAAGAAGAACTTGTTGCCGTTTACGACCTTGGTGGCGGTACTTTCGATATTTCCATTCTTCAACTCGGAGAAGGTGTTTTTGAAGTTAAATCTACCAACGGTGATACCCATCTTGGTGGTGACGACTTTGACCAAAGATTGATAGATTATCTTGCAGATGAATTTAAAAAACAAGAAGGTATTGATTTACGTAATGACCCGATGGCATTGCAAAGATTAAAAGAAGCGGCGGAAAAAGCTAAAATAGAACTTTCTTCTTCTACCGCAACGGACGTAAATTTGCCGTTTATTACCGCAACTGCCGATGGTCCAAAACACTTGAATATAAATATTACACGTGCAAAATTCGAATCTCTTGTTGATGATTTGATTGAACGCAGTGTTCAACCTTGCTTGGATGCAATTAAAGATGCCGGTGTTTCCGCATCCGATATTGATGAAGTAATTTTAGTCGGTGGTTCTACACGTATTCCTAAAGTTCAAGAAAAAGTTAAAGAAATTTTCGGTAAAGAACCTCACAAAGGTGTTAACCCCGATGAAGTTGTTGCAATCGGTGCAGCAATTCAAGGCGGTATTTTGGCAGGAGATGTTAAAGATGTGTTGTTGTTGGATGTTACTCCGCTTTCACTTGGTATTGAAACACTTGGCGGTGTTATGACCAAATTGATAGAAGCCAATACAACAATACCTACAAAGAAAAGCGAGGTCTTTTCTACGGCCACAGATAATCAACCTTCTGTTGATATTCATGTGCTTCAAGGTGAACGCCCTATGGCTGCGGATAACAGAACATTAGGACGTTTCCAATTATCCGATATTCCGCCTGCACCACGAGGCGTTCCGCAAATTGAAGTTACATTCGATATTGATGCCAATGGTATTATGCATGTATCCGCTAAAGATAAAGCTACCGGAAAAGAACAAAGCATCAAAATTACAGCTTCCAGCGGCTTGGACGAAGCGGAAATTGAAAAAATGAAACGCGAAGCCAAAGAACATGCTGCAGAAGATAAAAAGAAAAAAGAAGAAGTAGAGGTTAGAAACAATGCAGATAGTTTGGTATTCCAGACTAAGAAACAGATTGAAGAGCTTAAAGATAAATTGCCGGATGATGCCAAAAACAGATTGGAATCCGAAATAGCAAAAGTGGAAGATGCTCTTAAAACCAATAATACTGATACCATTAAATCTGCAACGGATAGTTTAACCAAAGTATGGAACGAAGTTTCGCAGCAGATTTATTCTCAACAAGGCGCAGCCGGTCAACCGGGCCCTGATGCAACACAAGGTGCACAACAAAATGCCGACAGTCAACAGACTTCCGGAGGAAATACCCAAACGGAACCCGATGAAGTTGAAGATGCATCTTATGAAGTTGTTGATGATGACGATGATAAGTAAAAATACTCTCCGGATTACTTTGGTAATCCGGAGAAATTTATTTGTTTAAGGAGGAATAAAAATGACAGATGAAAAAGCATTGGTAAAAATTGAAAACGATGGGAATTGGAAAGAAGCTTTTGAAAGCGAAACCTGGGTTGCTCCTAAAACAAACATATTTGAAGACAATGATAATTATTATTTGGAAATAAATATACCCGGTGTAAGTCGGGACGGAATTCAAGTAAAATTAGAAAACAACAGTTTAATCGTTATAGGAAAAATAGATTATAAGAATATTGCCTTGCGTAAATATATTTTGCAGGAAAACGATTTTGGGAATTATTACAGAAAATATAATCTTTCCGAAAATGTTAATATAGATAAAATTGAAGCCGGATATGAAAACGGACAGTTAATAATAACACTTCCTAAAGATGAAAAAATAAAACCCAGAACAATTCAAATTTCGTAGTAAATTCCCATAATTTAATAGATGTTAAAATACCCGTCGGAATTAATTTTCTGCGGGTATTTTTTTAAGGAATATTTATTTGTTAAGAACGGCTTCTATATCTTTAGTAACTTTTTCAATTGGTTGTGTGCCGTTAATTATTTCCACGCGGTATTTACCTTGATAATATTCAATAACGGGTAAAGTGGTTTCCCGAAAAACTTTTAATCTTCTTCTGACAACCTCTTCACTATCGTCTTTTCGTTTTATTAAAGTATTGCGGGCATTACATTTCGGACACACATCCGGTTCTTTAATATCGTTTAACGTAATAATTGCTCCGCAAGCCGAGCATTGTCTGCGACTTGTTAAGCGCTTTACAATAATTTCAGTATCGGCTTTAAGCAGAATTAAAATGGGATTAGAAATATTTAATTCTTCAAAAATAGTATCGGTAATTTTGCATTGAGCCAATGTTCTGGGAAATCCGTCAAGAATAAATCCTTTTTGATAATCAAAACCACTCAAAGTTTCTTTGACCAATTTGCCCATCAAATCGTCTGAGACCAAATCACCGCGTTCCATTACTTCTTTGGCTGCAAGCCCTAATGCTGTCCCTTTTGCAACCGATTCTCTGAGAATATCGCCGGTAGAAATATGTTTAATGTTATATTTTTGGGCAATAATTTTGGCTTGTGTCCCTTTGCCAACTCCCGGTGCACCGAAAATAATTATTTGCATTATTATTAATTGTTTATTAAAAAATGTTATTAAAAAATAAATTAACTCTTTATAAGTTACAAGAATTAAAAATTAAAATTCCGACAAATTAAATATTTATACAATCTCTTTTTATATTAAATTTTTATTCCGTTTTTTTTTCAAAAAATTCTTGTATTAATGTTTTTGCTTCCGTTTCATAAATTCCGGAATAAACATTCACTTTATGGTTTAATTTATTCTCGTCGGGAATATTATAAAGCGAGCCGCAAGCACCGGTTTTAGGTTCGTAGGCGGCAAAGTATAAATTTTCAATTTTGGAAAGCAGAAGTGCACCGGTACACATTAAACACGGTTCAATTGTAACATAAAGGTCGCAGCCGGATAGAATTTTACTTTTCAAATGGTTGGAAGCAGCCGTGAGTGCAATAATCTCCGCATGTGCAGTGGCATCATTCAATTTTTCTACTTGATTATACCCCCTGCCTATTATAACATCATTTTTTACAACAACCGCACCGATAGGAACTTCATCTTCTTCAAATGCTATTTCGGCTTGCTTCAAAGCTTCAAACATAAATTTATAATTGTTTTCGTTAAAAAGCATAATTGATGCGGTAATCATATAGTTGAAAAGAAAAGTACGCCCGGAAGGATTCGAACCCTCAACCCCCAGAGCCGAAATCTGGTGCTCTATCCAGTTGAGCTACGGGCGCATTATTCAAAATTTCAAAAACAAAAATAGTTTAAAAATAGATACGATTCCACTATTAATTTTTATGAAAAGAACTACTGCTGTAAATGGATAGAAAATATTAGAAAACAACTTAATTTGAAAAGATTAGTATGTTGTTTTGTTAATTTAACCGAAATAAAAAAAAGTATAAAAAAAATAAAAAGTAAAAAGGGCGGGGAATTACGTTGTATCAACAATGCAGAAACGGAAGCATTTCCTAAAACTTAAATTTTCTCTTTTGCATATTTTCTATTTTTATTATATTTGTAAGCTAAGTTATACTAACTGCGAGAGTGGCGGAATTGGTAGACGCGCTAGACTTAGGATCTAGTATCGCAAGGTGTGGGGGTTCGAGTCCCCCCTCTCGCACCAATTGTCAAAAGCCCGGTTCCCAATTAAGGAATTGGGCTTTTTAAATTTGATGTTTTTTCTAAAAATATTTTTCCAAAAGAAATGAGGTTATTGTGGAAAAGAAAGTAAATGAAATTGCTAAACATGAACATGAATTGGAGGTTACCTTATCTTACGATGAGATAAAACCGGAAATTGATGAGGCATATAAAAAAGAACGCAAAAAAATATCTATAGATGGGTTTAGAAAAGGGAAAGCACCTATTCAAATAATCAAAAAGTTTTATGGAGATGCTATTGAATATCAAGCGGCTGAATCAATTGCAAATAAAAAGTTTTGGGATATTGTTGAAACTGACGATTTAAAACCTATTTCTACTCCTCAATTAGCCGATTTGGATTTTGTACGCGGAGAAAAACTTTCATTCAAAGTAATTTATGAAGTTAAACCGGAATTGGAACTCAAAAATTATAAGGGGCTTGAAATAGAAAAGCCTATATTCAAAGTTCGCGACGAAGATATTGAAGCAGAGTTGGCTAAAGCAATAAAACCTCACGTAACTTATGAAGATGCCGATGTAATTGAAAATACCGATTATAGATACGTTGCTAAATTGCAGAGAATAAATGATGACGGAACACCGTTTGAAGGGAGTGTTTCCGAAACATTAACAATAGATTTATCTGAGCCGACCGTAAATAAAGAATTGCTTGAAAAATCCTTAGGCAAAAAAGTTGGCGATAAATTTGAATTTTCTTTTATTGATGAACATAAGCATGGGGACGAAGTTCATAAAGAAGAATATAAATACAACATTGAAGTGGAAAAAATAGAAAAGATAGTTTATCCGGAGTTTACAGAGGAATTTATTCAAAAAATTTCCAATAAACAGGCCAAAACTATTGATGAATTTAAAGCTCAAATAAAAGAGAGCTATGAAAAATATTACGAAAATCAAGCAAACCAAATTTTTGAAAGTACTTTATTAAATGAAATTGTTAAAAACAACGATTTTACAGTGCCAAAAGGATATGTATCGGTATTATTAGATAGATTGGTTGAAGCGGAAAAACAAAATGCTCAACGTTATCAGCAATCTGTACCGGATGATGATACCTTAAGGAAAAACTTGGAGGAAAGAGCGGAGTGGACCGCTAAGTGGCAAATAATTCTTGAAAACATTGCCAAGGTTGAAAATATTTCCGTTAATGATGAAGAATTAGAAAAATTGGCTGAGGAAGAAGCTAAGCAAACCGGAATTTCCGTAAAAAAACTTATAAAATATTATAAAGATACAAACAGAAAAGAATCGCTTTTGGAAGATAAGGTTATTAAATTCCTAATTGAAAATACAAAAATTAAGGAAGTTGACCCGAACAAAGCGGCTAAGAATTCCGGAAAGAAAAAGGAGACTGCCGCTAAAAAAACTTCTGCAAAAAAAACAACTAAAAAAGAAGAGAAAAAGGATTAAAAATTATGGACGAAATTTATAATCAATTAGTTCCTTATGTAATTGAACAAACCGGTAAAGGCGAACGCGGAATGGATATTTTTTCTCGTTTGCTTAGGGAACGTATTATTTTTCTCGGTTCTGCCGTTGATGACCATGTGGCAAGCTTGATAATTGCACAACTTTTGTTTCTTGAAGCAGAGGATTCCGAAAAAGATATTTATCTTTACATTAATTCACCGGGCGGCTCGGTTTCTTCAGGTTTGGCTATTTACGATACAATGCAATATATCAAATCCGATGTTTCAACAATTTGCGTAGGCCTTGCAGCAAGCATGGGGGCAGTTCTTCTTGCCGGTGGTGCCGAAGGAAAACGTTCCGCATTACCTCATTCCAAAATTATGATTCATCAACCGTGGGTTGGCGGATTGCAAGGGCAAACATCCGATATTGAAATTCACGCAAAAGAAATGGTTAAAACCCGAGATACTTTATATAAAATACTTGCACATCATACCGGTAAAACACTAAAGCAAATTCATGCCGATTGTGATAGAGATTATTACCTCTCTGCCGAAGAAGCAAAAAATTATAAGTTGATAGATAATGTTTTGGAAAAACGAAAAATTTCTTCCGAAAAGAAAAGTTAATTATTAAGGGAGTTTTTTACTCCCTTTTTTATTTTTCACCCTTACCTTAAAATTAAATTGCACTTACACGGTAAAGAGATTAATTTTATATACACATATTTTAATTGATAAAACGGAGAGATAATGAAAAAAATTAAATATGCATTACTATTTGTGGCGGCTCTATTTTTATCGACTGTTGCCCAACAACAAAATTTCACGATGGAAGATGTTGTTTTTAATTCTTATTCTATTCTTGCACCCGAAAATTTGAGCCAATTGCAATGGTTGCCAAAAGAGTATTCCTACAGTTATGTTGACGAAGACGAAAATTCTCAGTGGTTGGTGAAAGGTTTTGCTTCGAGCGGCAGAAGGGCACAACTTGTTTCGCTTGAAACTTTGGCAAATAAGTTGGAAGAATATGTTACTCCTCCGAAACAATTCCCAAGAATAAAATGGATAAATGATTTTATTTTTCGTTTTCAGATAGATAATAAAATTTTTATCTATGATGTTGATGATAAAGATTTGGAGTTAATTGCCACGCTTCCAGAAGGAGCTGTAAATGTTACCTTTTCTAATAATAATAAAATTGCTTTTATCAAAGATAATAATTTGTTTTTAGTAAAAGACGATGAAGAAAACATTCAAATAACAACTGACGGTAAGTATGGAATTACAAACGGAATGTCAGTTTCGCGAAACGAATTTGGAATTAATGGCGGAATATTCTGGTCGCCAAAAGGAAATTTTATCGCTTTTTATCATGAAGACTTGTCTGCCGTTACCGATTATCCGTTATTGAACATTGAAACAAAACCGGCAACAATAAAAAAAATTAAATATCCCATGGCGGGCGGAACATCTCCCGTAGTATCAATATATATATATGATATTGCAAATAATTCAAAAATTAAAGTAAAAACCGATGGACCAAAAGATCAATATCTTACAAATGTAACTTGGGGCCCTGATGAAAAATACTTATTTGTAGGGCACCTAAATAGAGACCAGAATCATTTAAAGTTGATAAAATATAATACATCAAACGGTGAAAAAATAAAAATATTATTTGAAGAAAAAGATGATAAGTATGTTGAGCCGCTTTATCCGCTTTACTTTACACATGAATCAAATAAGTTTATTTGGATGTCGCAACGTGACGGTTGGACACATCTTTATCTTTACAACACTGACGGCAAAATGTTAAAACGCCTTACAAAAGGGGACTGGCTTGTTACACAATATCTCGGCTTCGACAAAAAGGGAGAAAATGTTTTTTTCGTCGGTACAAAATCATCCCCTATTGAAAGACATCTTTATAAAGTTAATATCAAAGACCCTCGCAATATCAAACAATTAACCATTAACAAAGGTGTTCACAGAATTAGTCATCACCCGAGTAATCATTATTTCATCGATCAATTCTCGAGTATTATTGTCCCGAGGGAAATAAGTATAATGAACGAGAAGGGGGAAGTATATAGTGTGCTTAACAAAGCTCCCAATCCCATTGAGGGTTATGCTGTCGGTGAAACAAAACTCTTTACCATAAAGGCAAATGACGATTCAACAGATTTATTTTGTCGAATGATTCTGCCCCCTAATTTTGATAGTCAGAAAGAGTATCCCGTTATTGTTTATGTTTACGGAGGTCCTCATGCACAATTAGTTACTAATCGTTGGGGGTACGGGGCAACTTATTATTGGTTTTATTATATGGCACAACGTGGTTATATTATTTTTACTCTCGATAACAGAGGGTCGTATAACAGGGGGTTGGAGTTTGAGCAAGCCACATTTCGCCAACTTGGTAGCGTGGAAATAGAAGACCAGTTAACGGGAGTTAAATATTTAACTTCACTTCCTTATGTGGATTCGGAGAGGATTGGTGTTTACGGTTGGAGTTTTGGAGGATTTATGGCTACTTCTCTTATGACCAGAACCGACGGGGCTTTTAAAGTAGGTGTAGCCGGAGGAGCCGTAATAGACTGGAAATACTACGAAGTAATGTATACGGAACGTTATATGGATACACCACAACAAAATCCGGTAGGATATAAAACGGCGTCGTTGTTAAACCATATAAAGAATTTGAAAGGGAAATTATTGGAAGTGCATGGTACGGCGGACCCAGTAGTAGTGTGGCAAAACACATTGAAACTTACAAAGAAAGCCGCTGATTTAAATATCCCACTCGATTATTATCCATATCCTGGACACCCTCACCACATAGGTGGGAAAGATGCTTTGCATCTTTTCAATAAAATAACAACTTACTTTTTAGATAATTTATAAAAAAACGGCAGAAGGGAATTCCCTTCTGCCGCTTCTGATAATTAGACCTATCTTATAAGTTGATTATGGAGTCAGATCTTCTCTGCCCCATTCTTTTAATTTGGAAATAATAAATTCGATTACTTTTTCATGTTGTTCGGAACCGTTTCCGGTAACTTTTATCGGTCTTCCGAAAGCAAAGTGAACAATTTTATTGGAATCAATCTTCCCAAAATCTTTTATAATTTTACCGTTTCCCCAAGCATCGGTAAGTAAAGCAACGGGTACGACCGGCACATTGTTTTTACGAGCCAACTTTATGCCCAAAGAGTTAAAACTACGGGCATCGAATTTCGGACTTCTTGTACGTTGCGGAAAGATGATTATTGAACGTCCGTTTTTAATTCTTTCCGCACCTTGTTCCATTACTTTCATCAGATCCGCTCTGGCATTATTTCTTCCGACCAAAATAGGGTGGCGTGCTGCATTAATAGGTCCAAAAACCGGTGTGGAATTTAATTCCTCTTTTGTAACAAAAACAACGGGCTTTACCGGATTAATAATATAAGGTAAAATTACAGTTTCCAATGTGCTCATATGATTTCCGATAAAAATAGCCGGCCCCTCGAAAGAAGTTAAATTTTTCATTCCCGTAATTTCAAATTTAATTCCCACTTCTTCCAGAATGTCTAAAATCGCTTTAGATGTTGCTACCCAGTTGTAACGGTCATATTCGTTAGATTTTGTTAGTTTATTTGCATACAGAAATAATTTTACCAACTTGGGATAAAAACGAAACGAAAGAGGTAGAAAAGAATTTTTTTTTACCTCTTCCGGTGTTTTATAGGTATCGTTTTTAGCCAATATATTACTATATCCCGTATGTAGTTTTAATTTTTCCATGCTATTATTCTATAATGAATAAAAAAAATTACAATCAAAATCAAAAATATACTATTGATTATGCAAATCTTAATAAAATTGCTTTAAGCAAGTTATAGAACTTTTCTGTTGTAGGAATATTCAATCGTTCATCAGGTGAATGGGCACCTTCTATTGTTGGTCCGAACGAAATCATATCCAAACCGGGATACTTGGCTCCGAGCAATCCGGTTTCCAGTCCAGCATGAATAGCCTTTATTTCCGGTTTATTTCCAAACATCTCTTGGTAAACTTCTTTGGAAATTTTTAACAATTCGGAATTCATATTAGGCTGCCAACCGGGATAACCGTCGCCTGTATCAATAAGTTCAGCTTTACCCAATTCAAATACGGCTTTTACAGCATTGGAAACATTCCATTTGGCACTGTCGATTGCACTGCGTTGACTTGTTCCGATTATTAGTTCGTTATCTTTAACTTCAACGGTTGCCAAATTTGTAGAGGTTTCAACCAAGCCGGGAATATCCGGGCTCATGGCCATTATTCCGTGTGGTGTTGCCAATAAAATATTTATTAATCTATTTGTAAATTCTTTTGTGAAAACTTTTTCAACGGAGTTTTCAACTTTATCAAATTTCACAATTAATCCCGGGTCATTTACATTAAATTCAAGCAAAGCATCTTTTACAAATTTATCGGCAATTTCTTTAACTTTCGTTTCGTGTTCGGGAGCAATCATTAAGGTTACTTCCGCTTCTCGGGGGATTGCATTACGCAGTGAGCCTCCGGTAATATTGGAAATTGAGAAATCAATTTCGGAATCAATTCTGTTTACCAGTTGTGCAAGCAATTTGATGGCATTGGCTCTACCGTTGGCAATATCCAAGCCGGAATGTCCGCCTTTTAATCCCGTTATCATTAAATTGTAGGTAGCGTATTTGGGATTGGCGTTTTCGGTTTCAATTTTAAAAACTCCGCGTGTATCTTGGCCGCCGGAGCAACCTACATAAAAAGTCCCGTCTTCTTCCGAGTCCAAATTTAGTAAGGTTTTGCCTGTGATAAATCCGGGTTGCAGGGCATTAACTCCTGTCATTCCGGTTTCTTCGTCAATTGTACAAAGCAATTCAAGCGGACCGTGAACAGCGTCAGGATCGGTAGCAATAGCCATAGCGGCGGCAACACCGATTCCGTTATCTGCCCCGAGGGTAGTTCCCTCTGCAGTAATCCATTCGCCGTCTCTGTAAATTTTTAACGGGTCGTTATCAAAATCGTGTTCAGTCTCTTTGTTCTTTTCGCAAACCATATCAAGATGCCCTTGCAGTACTACCGTTGGAGCATTTTCGTGACCGGAAGTTGCGGGAACATGGATAACAATATTACCAACCGCATCTTCTTCAAATTTAAAGTTATTATCGGTTGCAAATTGACGCACATGTTTTCTTATTTTTTCTTCTTTTTTTGAGGGATGCGGAACTTGGGTTATTCCGTAAAAATATTCCCAAACCAATTTGGGTTCCAATCCTTCAATTGCTTCTTTAGACATTTCGTACTCTCCTGTATTTAATTTTTAATTAACTGTGCCTGATGTTAAGAATATCACCATCCTTAACAATATATTGTTTCCCTTCTAATCTCCAGAGGCCGGCTTCTTTACATTTAGCAAAAGAGCCGTGCGCGATATAGTCGTTATAATGAACTACTTCCGCACGTATAAATTTATTGTAAAAATCGGTATGAATTACTCCCGCCGCATCTTGTGCAGTGTAATTTTTTTTGATTGTCCATGCACGGCATTCATCTTCACCGACGGTAAAGAAGGATTGCAAGCCGAGTTTTTTGTATGCGGAGCTTAAAATTTTACTTAGAGCGGATTCTTTTATTCCGTAATCTTCCATAAAAGTTTTTCTGTCTTCTTCATCCATAATGGAAAGTTCGTATTCAATTTTTCCGAAAAACGGGATAATTGTTTCATCTTTATTAGGTAAGTTTTCACGAATATTTGCTACGGTTTTTCCTACCGAATCGATAGAGTTTTCATCAAAATTTACTCCTATAAGTAACGGTTTAAGAGTCAATAATTGATAGCCGGAAAGGGCTTTTAACTCGTCTGTGTCAAGTTCTAATGTTCGCAATGGTTTTTCTTCTTCAACGTGTGCAAAACATTTCTCAATTACAGGTAATTCCCGTTTAAGTCTGTCATCTTTTATTTTCATTATATCTTTTTTCAATTTTGCAATTCGCGATTCCAAAAATGCCATATCGTAGAATAGAAATTCCGTTTCCAAAAATTCAATATCTCTTGCGGGATTAACGGTATTCATCGGGTGAGGGACCGAATCGTCTTTAAATTGGCGTACAACATAGAATAGTGCATCATTGTTTTTTACATTATTTAAAAATTGTGAAGTGATTTTAACTTTACCGTCATCGGACATTTTTAATCCGGGTGTATCAAAAACCTCAATTGTAGCGTACACAGTTTTTTTAGGGTTGAACATTTCTGTCAATTTATCCAGGCGTTTATCGGGTACTTTTACAACCTCGATTGTTGTTTCCTCTTTACCGGATTGAATTCCGGTTTCTTCAATGCCGGCAATGGTATTAAAAAGGGTTGTTTTCCCGGAATATTGTAATCCTACTAATCCGATTTGCATAATTATTTCCTATATTTTTTCAAAAATCTATTCGGAAAGAATTTGAGTGTGCAAGGCAATTTCCTCTAGTATTGATGAAACTTTAAGGCAAGCTGTTAAATCGCCAAAAAAAATTGTTGACTTACCTTTTACATGTGCTTCGTAAGCTAAACTGCGTGCTTTTGTAAATGAACATCCCAAAGCCTTTATTAGTTGAGTAATTACTTCGTCAAAAGAATGTTCATTGTCGTTGTAAAGAATTACTTTAAATGGTAAATCCACAGAAGTTTTTTTCTCTTCCAATGTTTCGAGAATACCTTCGGGTTGCTCGTTATTCACTTTTCCTTTCCAAAAATTTTACTATCAAAAGTTATTAAATTACTCTGTGAAATACATCATATTTTCTTGCCGAATGTTAGTACGCAATTGTGTTAAAAATAATTTAAATCAATTATTAAGTGATATACACTAAGTTAAAAACCAATAATATTAAACAAAAAAATAGTTATCTTATAATATTAAAGTTTGAGTAAATTTTGAGGTGCAAAATGAAAATAGTTGTTTGTGTTAACCATGTTCCCGATACAGCTACAAAAATTAATATTGCTTCCGACCAAAAATCCATTGATTCTAACGGTGTAACATATGTGCTTAATCCATATGATGAGTATGCAATCGAGGAGGCATTAAGAACGAAAGAAACTTTCGGCGGTGAAGTTGTTGTAATCAGTTTGGGAAATGATGCAAATAAAGATTCCATTCGCAAAGCTCTTGCTATGGGTGCCGATAGTGCTGTATTGTTAAAAACCGATGCGGTTTTGGATTCGGTGGCTGTTGCAAATGCATTGGCGAAAGAGATAAAAAATCAAAATGCCGAATTGGTTTTTATGGGTAAACAATCTGTAGATTACGGTAATTCGATAATGGGTCAATTGGTTGCGGCTATCCTTGATTTTAATGTTGTTACAACAGCTGTGTCGTTTAAATTGGATGGTAATTCCATTGTGGCCGAACGTGAAATTGAGGGAGGAAAGGAAACAGTTGCAACTTCATTACCCGCAGTGGTTACCGCACAAAAAGGATTAAACGAACCGCGCTATGCTTCGTTAAAAGGAATTATGGCGGCAAAGAGAAAAGTGATTGAAGAAAAAGAGATTTCTCCACAAAATAGTTCGGTTAAAGTAATTGAAATGAAAAAACCGGAAATTAAAACCGGAGGCAAAATAGTAGGGAATGATGCGTCCGCAGTACCGGAACTTGTACGGTTATTAAAAGAAGAAGCAAAAGTGTTATAGGAGATAATTATGGCTAATAAATTTTTAATATTTATTGAACATCGTAACGGTGAAATAAAAAAATCTTCATTGGAAGTTCTGTCAAAAAGCAGCACATTGGCTTCACAAATAAATGCTGAAATAGAAGGAGTAATTATCGGCAATACGATTGATAATCTTAGCGCAATAGGGAAGTACGGGGTTACGAAATTAGTTCATTTAAAAAATGAAAATTTAGGTACTTACTCTTTATCCGCATATTCTGATTTGTTAGTTAAGCATGCCAAAGAGATTGCGGCTGATGTAATTTTGTTATCTAATACAGCTATGGGGATAGAACTTGCTCCGATAGTTGCAATCAAGTTGAATGCCGGGATAATAACGGATTGTATTGCTTTGGAGCCGAGCGATAATAAATTAATTGCTACACGTCCGGTATATGCGGGTAAAGCTTTTACCATGCTTGAATCCGTAAATGAAACAACTGTTTATACTTTGCGTCCGAATGTTTTTTCTGTTGATAATACTGCTGAAACAAATGTTGAAATTGTTGTTAAAGAAATAACTGATGTGAACTTATCTAATAAGGTAATTTCAGCTACAAAAACGGAAGGTAAATTGGATGTTGCGGAAGCCGATATTATAGTTTCGGGAGGACGTGGGTTAAAGGCGGCGGAAAATTTTAAAATGATTGAAGACCTTGCAAAGTTGTTGGGAGCTGCTACCGGAGCCTCGCGTGCAGTTGTTGATGCAGGCTGGCGACCGCATAACGAGCAAGTAGGACAAACAGGTAAAACGGTTTCTCCGAACTTATACATTGCGGTTGGAATTTCCGGAGCAATTCAACATTTAGCCGGTATGCAATCTTCCAAATTTATTGTGGCAATAAATAAGGATAAAGATGCTCCGATATTTAGTGTGGCTGATTACGGTATTATCGGAGATGCTTTTGAAATTGTTCCCGCTTTGATTGAAGAGTTAAAGAAATAATTTGTTCTTGAAACTTTTATTATTTTAAAGAAGTTTAAAGAGTAAAATATTAATGCTTTGAGAAAAAAATTAAATGGATAAAGTACAAGTTGAAATAATAGGATTATCATCAAGCCCCTCAGTAGGCGGAGCATATGCTTTGTTGTTGAGGGAAATTTACGGGCAACGTCGTCTTCCCATAATAATAGGGCAATACGAAGCCCAAGCAATTGCTTTGGAGTTGGAAAAAATTTCGCCTCCACGACCGTTAACTCACGATTTATTAAAAACAATGGTTGATAATTTGGGTGGAACAATACTTGAAGTTACAATTTCGGAATTACGAGATAATACTTTTTATGCAAATATCTTGGTTGATATTTCAACAATTCAAAATAACATCGATGCCCGCCCGAGTGATGCCATTGCCCTTGCCGTTAG
This sequence comes from uncultured Melioribacteraceae bacterium, assembly GCA_964617555.1. Taxonomy (GTDB): domain Bacteria; phylum Bacteroidota; class Ignavibacteria; order Ignavibacteriales; family Melioribacteraceae; genus 1-14-2-50-31-20. The sequence continues at coordinate 32,311 of CAZTYP010000062.1, forward strand.
GGCTTCGGCTCCTATTTTTGTCTCCGAATCCGTAATGCAAAAAGCATCGTTTATTCCATCGGAAGATGAAAGTAAATTGATGGAAGATGAAAAATCAATGCCGATAGATAGTGCTGAAGAGATTGAAACGAAAAACGCATCGTTGCAAGACCAATTACGCGAAGCAATTGAAAAAGAAGATTATGAACGAGCAGCAAAGCTACGTGATGAAATTAACAAATTGAAAAATAACAATTAATAATTCTTATTCTGATAACATAACATTGTTAAAATTTATTCGAAAATTTCTTTTCCAATCCTACAATCGGCACACCTTTTTTTTGTGCAATAATTTCTGTAAAGTTCAATCATTCCCTGGGAATAAACGGTAAATTTCAGATAGTTGGTAAGTTTTAACGATTCGGCAACTTCGCGAGTAATTTTATTATCGTTTCGTTGTTCATATTGATTGTAAATTTTTAATATCTTTTTTGACATCTCTTCTTTTGAAAAAATTTCGAAGTAGACCATAAAAAACGGAAGAAGCACGTTTATTACAATTTCATCGGCTCTTGAATATCCTATGAAATATTTTATCTTTTGTTTTGCGGGTTGGTCAAATATATAATGTTGTTGCCAATATCCGTAAGATTTTACTATAAACATTGAACGAAGCGAATTAATCAGAATCGGTATTTTCCTGATTTCTTCAAGTTTTTTTACAATATCTTCGATAAAGTTGTTATATAGAATTTGATAAACATATGTTAATCCGCCGATAATTCTGATAGTGGGGAAATTTTGAGGGCGAATCCTGAAAAAATGCCAATCGGTTTCATTGAAAATTTTGCCGTCATAAAGTCGTCCCGTTTTTTCCCATTCTTTGGCAAGTTGCAAAGTATGTTCCGAAATTTCCGATTTCGGAAGATTTTTTACCTCGGGCATCATTCCGGCAACATTAAAAAAAAGTGCTTCCAAAGCATTAAGATTATTTTTCCGAATATTGGTAACAATAAAATTGAGATTAATGGCACGTGCAAGTTTTTTCATTATCTCTTTGTTTTGACTATATCCCAATGATTCAAATAACAATTCGTAAAAAAGTTGTTGCCAAAGTATTTTCTTTTTAAAATCGGAAGCGGAAAATTTTTTGTTCATAAAATCGGGATGGAGACTATATTTTATTGTGGGCTCTTTTAGTTTTAGTTCATTTATGTATAATAATTCTTTTAACCTTTGGTAAATCTTTTCGCATTTTTTATTTAATCGTTCAATTCCCAGTTTTGCAACAAAACTTTTCTTATCCCGTAATTCCACGGATTCGGAAAGAGAAGAGCAGCGGAGGAAATTATTGGTTTGCTCTTTCAGTATTTGCATTTTAGAAGTTATTTTTTCCAATAATTCTTTTTGTATAAAATTGGATAATGTAACATTCGGTATTTTCCTTCCATCTTTGGTATATACATATTGATAATTGCGTTTATTTATAAGGCAAACATGAAGTATTACTTTGTTGTACTTTGCGTCAATATTATGTCCGTGTGATTTCCAATTGTCATAATCGTTGTCAATTTCAACGTCGCCTACATATACAAGATTTCCAATTCTTATGCGGGAATTTTTAAAATCGGGGCCCGAAGCATCTTTATTATGATTACCAACGTCTAATACCGAAACACCATCTCCGGATTGAGTAATAAGGGGTGAGAGGAATGATTGTTTTATCCAGATATTCTGTAATTCGTTTTCACTTATCTCTCGGAATTTTCTCATTAAATTCTCAATTGAAAGTAATCTAATAATAAAATATATAAAACATAAGAATATTATTACGAAACATCAAAATGATTTAGTGGAACAAAAAAATTGTACTTTATTAAGATAAGTTGTATTATTTAATGTGAGATTAAATAAAAAATAAAAAAAGGAAATACTAATGAAAAAAACTATTATTGCATTGATAGCATTACTATCGGCATCACTATACGCACAATCTACCGAAACACTTATTGAACTTGTAAAATCAAATCTACAAGTGGAAAAAAAGGGTATTATTGCCGAAGCCATGGAATTAAATTCTGAGCAGAGCGATAAATTTTGGCCTATTTATAACGAATATGAAAAACAAGTTTCTAAATTGATTGATCAAAAAGTTGCAATCATTAAAGAATATGCTGAAAATTATGATAGCCTTACCAATGCAGTGGCGGAAGATTTGGTGGAAAAATCTTTTGATTTGGAAGAAGAAAGATTGAAGTTGGAAAAGGAAACATATAACAAAGTAAAAGAAGTACTGAATGCAAAATACGCCGGTAAGTTTATTCAGTTGGTTTCAAGAATTAATAAAATTATTAATATTCAACTGGCATCTGAAATTCCGTTAATACCTGCTGACGAGAAAACATCAAAATAAACTAAATGGAATTAAAAAAGAAAAGTATTTTCTTGACTCTTTTTTTTCTATTTACAAATATATTAAGTGCACAAGAAAGCAAAACAGATTCCACGAAACAAAAAGCATTCGATTGGATGGCTTATCCGTATGCAATGTATACACCGGAATCGAGTTTCGCTTTTGGTGTGGCGGGAATTGCTTATTTTCGAACTTCCCGCCGTAAAGGGACTCTTCCTTCGCAGGTTGCGTTTTCTGCATATTATACGGTAAATAAACAATTTTCAACTTTTTGGGACCCCATAATATATTTTAACGAA
>CAZTYP010000063.1:0-5165 GCA_964617555.1 uncultured Melioribacteraceae bacterium
AATTAGTGTAAGCGGTAAGTCGGAGAATGACGAATTGGTCGTTGTTCAATCGCGTTCTCATTCGGGCGAAGAAGAAAATGAATTTTATTCGAAATTTAAAATTAAAGAAAAAATATCACGCGGTAGTTCGTTGAAAATTTGTATGGTGGCGGAAGGTAAAGCCGATTTGTGTTTTCGCGGCGGTCCTACTTGGGAATGGGATACTGCGGCTGGACATGCGATTTTACTTGCCGCTGGCGGACGATTTACGAACAAAGACGGAAGCGAACTAATTTATGATAAGGAAATTATTAAAAATTTTGGCTTTATTTGCAGTGGGCTTAAAGATAAATAAGAATATGTAAATAGCTAAACAGTTGTGATTAAAAGAGAAAATGTTCACAGTTAAATGGGAAACTAAAAACACAGAGTAAAAAGGAGAAATTTATGACAAACGTAAAAGCTACTAATGTTTATTGGCATGAAGGAAAAATAAAGAAAGAGGATAGACAAAGAGCAAATGGGCATAAAAGTGCTTGTTTGTGGTTTACGGGACTTTCGGGAAGTGGCAAATCTTCGATAGCAGTCAGAGTTGAAGAATTGCTTTTTGAGAAGGGGATTAAAACTTACATTTTGGATGGGGACAATATTAGACACGGGTTGAATAAGAATCTTGGTTTTTCTCCTGAAGATAGAACGGAAAATATTCGTAGAATTGGAGAAGTTTCTAAATTATTTGTAGATGCCGGTTTAATTGTAATGACGGCATTTATTTCGCCATATAGGAAAGACAGAGATACTGTTAGAAATTTGTTGGCAGAAGGAGAATTTATTGAGATATTTGTAGATGCTACGTTGGAAACATGTGAAGAGCGGGATCCGAAAGGTTTATATAAAAAAGCAAGAGCTGGAGAAATAAAAGATTTTACCGGAATTTCTGCTCCTTATGAGCAACCTTTGTCACCGGAGTTGATTATAAATACTACCGAAGAACAGGATATAACAAAAAACGCAATGAAGGTTGTAACTTACTTGGAAGAAAGGGGTTATCTCAATTTTGAGTAACGGAAGAGTTTTCGGTAAACAGCTACATATGAAAATTTATTTTTAGTTCAGTAATATTTAAAAAATTTAATTAGGAGTTAAACGTGATAAAACCACATGGCTCGGAAAAGTTAAATCCATTGTTTGTTTTTGATGAGCATGAACGTCATGCTCTTTTGGAAGAAGCAAAAAATTTACCGTCGTTAATACTAAGCTCTGCAGCTGCGGCTAATGCCGTTATGCTAGGAGGCGGGTATTTTAATCCGCTTAAAGGATTTATGAGTGTGGAAGACGCTATTAGTGTGGCGGATAATATGTACACAACTGATGGGGTATTTTTCCCCGTGCCCGTATTAAATATGACCGATAATATTGAAGCAATTAAAGGTGCAAAAAGAATTGCTTTGCGCGATCCGAATATTGAAGGAAACCCTGTTTTGGCCATTCAAGAAATTGAAGATGTTACCAAGCTTAATGATAAGCAAATAGAATTTATTCTCAAAAAAGTTTTCCGAACAACCAGTGAAGAACATCCCGGCGTAAACGCTTTTGTTGCCCAAGGACAATGGGTTATTTCGGGTCCTATTAGAGTTTTAAATTTTTCTTATTTTGAGAGAGATTTCCCCGAAACATTTAGAACTGCATACCAGATTAGAGAAGAAATTCGGAATCTTGGGTGGGAAAAAGTTGTTGCTTTTCAAACACGTAATCCTATGCATAGAGCCCATGAGGAATTGTGTAAAATAGCCTATGAAAGATTGAATGCCGATGGAATTTTAATCCATATGTTGTTGGGCAAATTAAAAAAAGGAGATATCCCCGCTGATGTGCGAGATGCATGTATTAGGAAGATGGTAGAAGTTTATTTCCCACCAAATACCGTTTTAATTAGAGGTTATGGATTTGATATGTTGTATGCGGGTCCGCGGGAAGCTGTTTTACATGCTTTGTTTAGACAAAATAGCGGTTGTACCCATTTGATTGTTGGAAGAGACCATGCTGGTGTGGGCAATTATTATGGGCCCTTTGATGCTCAGAAGATTTTTAAAGAGGAAGTACCTGACGGCGCCTTGGAAATAGAAATATTTGAGGCTGACCATACGGCATATTCCAGAAAATTGAATAGAGTTGTTATGATGAGGGAGTATCCCGACCATAAACCAGAAGATTACATTTTTCTTTCGGGGACAAAGGTGAGAGAAATGTTATCAAATGGAGAAGCACCACCACCGGAATTTATGCGTCCGGAAGTTGCGGAGATATTAATGAAGTATTATATGTCGTTAAATGAAAAATAACATAGGTTTATATTCCGAATATGAAGAACCTTGTTGCCAATTTTGAGGTTGTTTTTAGAGGTTATGAATTTTAACTTTTATTTTTCGTTTATTGTTTTGATTGCTCTTACCTTTGTTCTTGTTAAAGAAATTGTGAGTCCTGAGGTGGCAATATTTTCAGCATTAATGTTGTTTTTACTTACGAAGATAATTACTGTTAAAGAAGCCTTTGCCGGTTTTTCAAATCCGGGCGTTATTTCTATCGCTCTTCTCTTTATTGTTGCCGGTGGTTTGAAGTCCGCCGGTCTTATGAATAGCTTAAGCAAAGTGATGCTTGGTAAAAATAGCGGTGGTTTGAGAGTTAAGCTTTTAAGATTACTGTTACCTGTTACAACGGCTTCCGCATTTATTAATAATACTCCAATAGTTGCTATTTTACTGCCAAGCGTTAAAAGTTGGACGGAAAAAAATAATATCTCACCGTCGAAATTTTTAATGCCACTTTCTTATGGTGCAATTTTCGGAGGTATGATTACTTTAATTGGGACAAGTACCAATCTGATTGTTCACGGTTTACTAATTCAGAACGGTTTTAAAGGCTTTTCTTTTTTCGAGATTACGCCCATAGGGATTTTAGTGGCTTTGTTTGGAATTCTTTATGTGGTTTTGTTAGCTCCGATTTTGTTATCGGATAGAGTAAAAGTAATACCCTCGGTGGAAAATGCGAGGGAGTTTGTGATTGAGTTAAAGGTAACAAAGGATTTCTCCGATATCGGTAAGACGGTTGAAGAAGCGGGATTAAGGCATTTAAAAGGGCTCTTTTTATTTCAAATTGAAAGAAATGGAGATGTGATTACTGCGGTTAGCTCAAAAGAAAAAATAAAGGTTAATGATAGATTGTTTTTTACAGGTTTGCCGGAGACTATAATCGAACTTCAAAAGAGGCCAGGCTTACAATTAATTAAGGATGTGGACTTCGAACTAAAAAATTATGATTCCGATAAAGTAAAAGTTTACGAAGCTGTTATTTCCAATACATCTCCCTTAATCGGCAAAAACGTGAGGGAGAGTCAGTTCAGAACAATTTATGGTGGGGTTATTCTTGCGATTCACAGGAACGGGGAAAGAATACAAAAAAAATAGGCGATATTGTTTTGAAATCCGGAGATACTCTTTTGGTACTCGCCGAAAGTTCTTTTTATGAAAAATGGTATAATTCAAAGGATTTTTACTTGATAGCTGGTTCGTCAGTTGTGGATTCCAAACCTGTTAAACAGGCTATTATCGCGATTTTAACTCTTATCGGGATGATTCTTGCAATAGTATTTAATATATTGGAATTACCGATTGCTGCGGGATTGGCAACTATTATTCTTGTAATAACCAAGGTTATCTCTCCCGGCAAAGCTAAAGAATTTGTTGATTTTGAAGTGCTGATAATTATTGCTTCCGCTTTTGGGATAGCTCAAGCTATTAGCAATTCCGGTATAGCGGAATTTTTGGCAGGATTATTATTGTATTTTAAACATTATTGGGGTATAATTGGCTTGTTGGCAGGGATTTATTATTTAACCAGCTTTTATAATACAATTATTACAAGTAATGCAACAGCAGCTTTGATTTTTCCTATTGCTGTTACTTTGGCAAAAGATACAAATTTACCTGTTCACGCATTTGCTTTGATTTTAACAATTGCAGCAGCGGCAAGTTTTGCTTCCCCCTTAAGTTACCAAACTAATTTAATGGTTTATGGACCAGGTGGCTACAGATTTAGAGATTATATCAAGTTTGGACTCCCTTTACAGCTGGCAGTAGGTATAATAGCGGTAAGTGGGGTTTATTGGTTATACTTTTAGGTGATGCGTGATAGAAAATGGAAATTATTGTAGATGGATAAAAAATTATTTAAATCATAATGGTGATAAATGCAAAAAATTTTAATTACTGGTACCGCAGGTTTTATAGGTTTTCATCTTGCTAATAAGTTGGCAGAAGAAGATTTTAAAATAATTGGACTTGACAATATCAATAATTACTATGATGTTGATTTGAAATATGCGCGTCTGAATGAAACTGGTATTCAAAAAGATCAAATCAAATACAATAAATTGATAAAGAGTAACAAGTTTAATAACTATTCTTTTATTAAACTTGATTTGACCGACAAATTAAATTTGGAAAAACTGTTTGAAAAAGAAAAATTCGATTATGTCATAAACTTGGCCGCACAGGCGGGAGTTAGATATTCGTTAGAAAACCCTCATTCTTACGTGGAAAGCAACGTGGTGGGTTTTTTGAATATTCTCGAGTGTTCAAGACACAATAAAGTCAAGCACTTGATTTATGCCAGCAGTTCGAGTGTTTACGGGTTAAATAAAAAACAACCCTTTTCTACGGAACATTGCGTGGATCATCCGATAAGTATTTATGCGGCAACTAAAAAATCAAACGAATTAATGGCTCACTCTTACAGTTACTTGTTTAATTTACCGACGACTGGCTTACGTTTCTTTACGGTTTACGGACCTTGGGGAAGACCCGATATGGCACTTTTTCTTTTTACAAAAGCTATTAAAAACGGTGAACCAATAAAGGTTTTCAATAACGGTAAAATGAAAAGAGATTTTACGTATGTTGATGATATTGTAAACGGCATAGTTGCGCTAATCGATAAAATTCCGGAGGAAAACCCTAATTGGGACGGATTGAATGCTCCATCGTCTTATTCGATTGCTCCCTATAGAGTTTTTAACATAGGGAATAGTCGCCCTGTTGATTTAATGGAATTCGTGCATGAAATTGAAAAAGCATTAGGGAAAAAAGCTGTTATTGAATTTTTGCCCATGCAACCTGGTGATGTCGAGA
>CAZTYP010000064.1:0-44894 GCA_964617555.1 uncultured Melioribacteraceae bacterium
GGGGTTGTGAGCTTCGTCTATAATTACATCAACAAATGTTGCTCCGGCCAACTCCTGATGAAGGCGTGTAGTTGTAAAATACATATTGCCCGGCACATAATCTCCTTGTTTAATAAGTATTTGCGAGATTATATGTTCTGCAGCTCTTCCTTGATGGGTCGGGACAAAATAGGGCATCCCGTAATATTTTTTTACATTATTCCACAAATAGTAAAAATTTTTACTTCCGGCATATGCTTCATCGCCAATCATCATTCCCGCCCATTGTTTGTCGCTCATTGCGTTTGTGCCGCTATCTGTAAGCAGATCAATATAAACATCTTGCGATTTTAAGAGGAAAGTGTTGTAGCCGGCTTCTTTAATTGCTTTTTCGCGGTGTTCGCGTGTGGTAACTTTAATTGGTTCAACAACCTTAATTTTGTAGGGTTCCGCCCAACTTCGTTTGATAACTTTCTTAGCCATAAGTACTCCTTTTTAATTATTCTATAATTATACCCAAGAAAATTTCAATCCAAAGTCATCAATAAAAAGGGCTGACTTTATTTTTCAAGGAGTATGTTACTAATTCAGTTGAAAATCTTCATCATCAAAATCGTCTAATTCCTCCAACATATCATATTCCACTGTAACAACGGAACCGATACCGCCGCGCACATTGAATTTGGCGGTTATTTTCATGTAGCGAGGTTCAAGTGTTTTTATTAAATCGTTCATTATTTTATTTGTTACCGCTTCAAAAAACATTCCGTCGTTTCTGTAGGAGTTAAGATAAAGCTTATACGATTTCAATTCAACACACAATTTATCCGGAATATATTCCAAAACAATTGTTGCAAAATCGGGTTGACCTGTTTTAGGACAAAGGGAAGTAAACTCCGGTGCAGTATGTTCAATAACATAATCTCTTTCGGGATTAGGATTTGGGAAAACTTCCAAAATTTTTAATTTATCTTCTGTGTTGGTATTCATTAAATCCTCCAATGGTTATAAATAATTCGGTCTTGTTTTATACGGAATGGGGTCTTCTATGCCGGCTTGTTGAAATCCGCGCAAGCGTAATGCACAGCTATCACAAAGGCCGCATGCTTCATCTTCGTTTTGGTAGCAAGACCATGTTAAATGAAGCGGGGCATTTAATTCCAGACCTTTTTCAATTATTTCATTTTTATTCATATGAATAATAGGTGTTTTTATTTCTATTTTTGTTTCGGGTTTTGTTCCCAAATCTATTACTTTGTTAAAAGCATCAAAAAAATCGGGACGGCAATCGGGATAACCGGAAGAGTCTTCGAAGACGGCACCTATAAAAACAGCCGAAGCACCTATTACTTCAGCCCAACTTACACAAGCAGTTAATATATTGGCATTGCGAAAGGGCACGTATGATGAAGGTATTTCTTCGCTTTCCAAATCGGCTTTTTTTATTTCCATGGTTTTATCGGTTAATGATGAGCCGCCAATTTTTGCAAGGTGATTAAAGTCAATAACAATGCGGTGTTTTGCCGAGTAGAAATCCGCAATATTGTTAAATGCTTGTAATTCGCGTGCTTGTGTTCTTTGTCCGTAATTAATATGGGCAAAAGCCAAATCATATTCTTCGTTTGCAATTGCCGCCGAAACGCAACTATCCAAACCTCCGCTAACGGCAACAACCGCAATTTTATTTTTATTCATATAATGTAAATATTATTGATTTTTAACCTGGAAAAATAAGAAAAACTTTGGAAATGAAAAGAGGGGATATTTGAAAATTTTTCCATTATTCACAAAACACATTGGGGGATTTTATTGTTTATGACTAATAAAGTTAAGTTAATAATAAGGATATTAAGTGGTGTTAAAGTTTATATGAAAATCCGAATATAGCATCCAGTTGATTATAAACAACATTGCTTTCGTTTTTTTTATTCCAATCAAGTATGTTTAGTCTGTTATAGAAATTTCCGCTAAATCCGTATCCCAAGCCTAAAGTTATATTCATGTTTTTGAAAGTAAACATCCCTCCGGTTCGCAAATGAATAATATCCCAATTTGAAATGGCAAATCTGTTCTTGGAGTTGGGTACGTAAGATGATTGGTCGGAGGTAACACTTCCGTAAAAAATAAAATCGGGGTTTACTATATATTTTATTCCCAGCCCCATATTAATTACGGATTTAAGAGAATAGGTAGCGTTATAATTAACTTTTTTTCCGTTGGATTGTGCATAAAACAAGGATGGCGACATAATGTTAAATTCTTTAACATCGTTAAACCATTCAAATGTTAAATAGAACGATGTGTTTTTCATATAGTATGCGGTTCCAAGTGCAATTGAAAAGGCGGAATTAAATTTTGTAGATAAATTTTCTTGATAATTACTTGCAAAAACTTCATTAAGTTCGGGAGAATCCAAATTAAAACCTGTGTTGGTAATGTTTAATGATGCGGAACCGTTGCCGAAGAGATTTACACTTGGGGTTGTAATGGTAATGCCCAACATTAAAGGAGATAAATCGAAAGTTGCACCGAACTTTACCAAACATCTTAAATTATAATAGGAGTAGTTCTCAAAAAGCACAGCTGTTTTATTTCTGTTTGTAGAGTCGCGTAATTGACCGATTGCTTGATTTCTGACGGATTGGCTGCGATACGGGAAATAGATAGTTGCCCCGAATCCGATATTTTTGGAAATTTCATTCGACCATGAAATTCCGGCCCAATATTCAGATAAATTTTGGAGTGTTAAAATTTCTTCGGAAAGATAATTGTTTTTATTTTGTGAGTACGGTGTGGCATTCAGTCCTTCAGCTTCAAATGTAAAATTATAACGTGTGATGTAAGAAATAATTACCTGGTTGTTACCCAACCACTTTAAAGGGAGTCTAACGGCAAAAATACCGGGAGAACCGGTTACGGAAGAAGCTTGTAATTTTTGATTGGACCCAAAGGCATTTTCGAGTGAAATCATATATGCTTGTAATGAGTGTGTAGTAAGAATAAGCACGGTATCTTTTATGAAAGGAAGTGACCCGGGATTATAGTATGTTGCACTTAAATCGGAAATAGCGCCTACTACCGTACCGCCCAATAATTCACCATAAGTTCCGTACTGTTTAGTCCAGTATTGAGTATCCTGAGCTGCGGCATCGGAAGAACAAAAGAAGAAAAAAGTTGCTATTATTAAAAAGATATTTTTCATTTACCAAAAATAAAATTAAAAACCAATACCGACACCGACGCTAATCCATGGGTCGCTTGCATTGTACGGAGAATTTTTATCTTGTATTACATCCCATAAAGCCTGAACGTATGCCCATGAGTTTCTTCCGATTTGTTTTGAGAACCCGCCGCCCAGCAATAAGAACGGTACCCACTCTCTTTCGCTTTCATAAGTTCTGTTTGGGAAATCGGTACTGTATTTGTAACTGTAATAAGCAAATTCAGCATGAAGATAAAAGAGCGGAATAATTCTAAATCTGGTAAAGAACGACCCGCCGAAATTATTATAGGTTGAACTATATTGAGAACGGCTGTCATTAATATATTCATACATTAATTTTACTCCGGCGGAAAATTTTGGTGTAATTTTATAAGCCGCCATCGGTTCAAAACTTATTCTGAAATAATCTCCCCAGAAATTGAATCCTACCCCGCCGCCATAGTAAATTTTAGATGAAAGAGATTTTTGCGGGGAAGATGTTACGGCAATACTTTTGGTGGAATCTTGTTGCCCGTTAACGGCAACAAACGAAAACAAAATAAAAATTATAAAATATTTTTTCATAATGAACTCACTAATTAATTATACAGTTCAAACTATTTACCATTGTTAATATAGTCAATAGTAATTAATTTATTAAGCTATTTACTTCTAACAGAGAAAAATAAAATTGCCGTTACAACAACTGTTGTAATTGCAATTACGGGTTCTATAATACCGGATAAGAATGGAGGTGACGGCTTTTCCCCTTTTGTAAAAGGGATTGAATCGGTTTCAACAAAAGTTGTTTTGTCGAAGGGGATAGAGTCAGTAACGGAATAACTGAATTTATCGGCTGAATAGAAACGGTTTTGATTTGTTATCGTAAACTCTCCCGATAAAACAAGTTTTCGTTTTAAAATATATTCTCCGAAAATACCGTTTCGTAGCACTTCAGGGTAAATAACGCCTGCATTTATTAAGGAATAATTAATTGTTTCCGCGGCGGTTGAATCGGATTTTATTTGAAGACCTGTCTTTACCAAAGAAATTAAAATTTGCTGTTCTAATGCTTTGTACTCGGCAGGAAGATTAGTTGTTAAAACATAATTAGTATTTTTATCCGCAAAGTTTTCCGCAATTAAAATTGCGGAGCTGTCAATTAAACTATTGAATATTTCAAGATTGCTTTTAAGTTGAGCAAATAAAGAAGAATAAAATAAAACGCTTAATATGAGTATTTTTTTTTTCATATCCGCAAAATTTTTTTGCTGTTAAGATTGTCGGAAAAGTTATTGAGTTAATTTTTAATTCTGAATTTACAAAATTCTTTACTCAATAAGCAAAAACCCTTTTCTTCAATAATTTTATTATAATTCTCTTTAACAGGTCTTGTATATTCCTTATTTTTCACTTGTCCTTAAAGAAAAACTTTTACTTATTTGTAATAAAAAAGGATAATGTTTTTTTCTTAATTTTTTAATTTGTATTTGACATTAAGGTTGTTATGAAAAAAATTAGAACAACAATATATCTTCTCTTTCTTACGGTTTCCGTTTTTTACGGACAAAATAATGCATTCGATTTTTTACGACTGGATTCGAGTCCGCGTGCTTCTGCGTTAGGAGGAGCTTATATTGCAGAAACAGCCGATCCGAATGTGATTTTTTACAATCCTGCCGGAATTGTTAATACAAAAAATATTCCGGTTTCATTTTCTTATTTAAAACATATAGCCGGAATTAATTCTTTTTCTCTTTCATCCGCATTCGATTTTATGGATTTAGGGAAATTTGCAACGGCAATACAGTATATTAATTACGGTAGTTTTGATGAACGAGATGCAGCCGGTACAAAATTGGGAACTTTTTCTGCAGGAGATTTCGCTTTTACCTTGGCATACGGAAATAATGTAAATAACAGGCTTTTTTACGGTGGGGGTATAAAATTTGTTTATTCCGGTATTGCGGATGTTTATTCCATGGGGATACTCGGTGATTTCGGTTTGCAATATATTATTCCCGAAAGTAATTGGAAATTCGGGCTTTCGTTATTAAATATGGGCAGGCAAATATCGTATTACGGAACGGTTAATGAAGAGATGCCTTTTTCCGTTCAATTGGGGTTTTCAAAAAAGCTTGCACACACACCACTTCAAATTTTCTTTGCGTTTACTCGTCTTAATGACGAAGACAGATTTAAATATATTAATGCCGGGGCGGAAATTACTTTAAGTAAAATTATTCAACTTCGTGTTGGGTATGATAACAAAAAGCGTGAAGAGTTTAAAGTTGCATCTTCGGCCGGGCTTGGCGGATTTAGTTTTGGGCTTGGCATAGCTGTTAGAAAATATCATATTGATTATGCCTTTAATTCGATGGGGTCCATAGGGGCAATGCATCGGATAGGAATAACAACATCATTTAAGTAATTTAACTAAATTATCTTTTCTTTTGTCGTTTATAAGGCTTTTCAATATATTGCTCGGCTTTATCATAGGACCCTTTATATTCATTGATATCAAGAACTTCTTCGTAATAATTTATTGCTTTTTCATGTTCCCCTTTTGTATCGTTAATTTTGCCCAAGTATAATAAGGCGTTTACCCAAAAACCGCTTTCTTCGTCTTTATCAACTTCTTGGGAGAGGGCAACGCAATTATTAAAATGATTTTCGGCTAAGTCTAAACTGTCATTGTTCCAATAATAAACCCCAACATAATATTCAGCTTCCCTTTTTACTCTTTTGGTATAACCGGTGTAACCCAAATTATATTTATTTATTATGTCGGAAAATATTTTAAAAGCTTCGTCGTAGTTGTTTAACTTAACGTTTATTCTGCCTCTGTATCCTTCAAACCGTGGATTGTCAGGGAACTCGTTGTTAAGTGTTTTTGCATACTCTAAAGCTTTCCAAGGATTATTTTCAAACGAATAGTAAGATGACATTAGAAAATAAAGAGCTTCGTATTTTGCATATTTTCCGTGTTTGCTAACATACTCAAGTTGTTCCAAGCCTTTCTTTTTATCTCCTTTAGGGAAAAATACCATTAAAGGTTTTACAAAAGGGAATGCTTCGGGAATTTTTTCCGCAAAATAATTATAAATTCCAAAGCCGAGAATTACATCAACATTTGTGGAATCCAATTCGTATGCTTTAAATACCAACGGCAAAGCGTCTTTTCCGTCCGCCGCCGCATCAAACCAATTATATCTTAACGTGGAAAGACGTCCTCTATATCCTAATGCACCGCCTTTAAAAAACATAGCATCAACATTGTCGGGGTTTCTATCCAGAATATCGTCGCACATATCAATAACATTATCTAATTTATCTCGTAATAAATCATCAAATGTTTCGCTTTTTAAATCAAGTAAAACTCTCCACCAAACAATCATTGCATCAAAAAATTTCCCCGCTGGATGTTCCGGAAATTTTTGTCGAACAATTGCAAAAGTGTTTTCGGCATCTTCAAACTGTATAGAGTAAATTTGGTGAATGCCGGCTGTAATAAGTGAATCCATATAGCTGTTTTGTGCAGCTAAAGTAGTAAATGATAATAAAATAACACTAAAAATTTTTTTCATAACAAAACTACAACAATATCTGTTAAATTAGATTCTAATATATAAAATTAAAAAAAGGAATGATGTTGAAAATATCAGCCTATTGTTATTTTGAATTACATCGTAGGAAAACAGACGGTTAATATAGTGTATATGAGGTAATACAATTTACTGACGGCAAATGAGAAGAGGTAATAAAAGAAAGGGTAACACGAATTGAAAAATCTTCTGAGAAAAACGATATGAAAGAATTAATATAATTTAAAAGCAGAATAAAAATGTAATAAGAAGTAAGTTCCCAATTTTATAGTATTGTAAAAGAAACAATTATTCAAATTTAAAAACTTGTTAGTTTAAGAGGAGCGTTTTTCTTTGAGGATAATAAATTTTTTATAGTTCTGTTTCTGTTTTAGACAGCGATAATTTGATAAGATTATTACAATTCTCTTTCTTATTTTATACATTATAATAAAAATTGGAATTACAGATGACGGAATTTAATCCTGTTACGGAAGATTTATCGGATGATAACTTAAATTATCCGCAAAAAATAGAACCTGTTATAATTAAAAGCGAAAACCAAAAATTACTCGGTACGTTTTTTCGTGCAGCCGGTAAAGAAAAAAAGACGCTTGCAATTATTTTACACGGATTTCCGGGAAACGAAAATAATTTTGATATTGCTCATGCGGTTTCGCGTTCGGGACGCAATGCGGTGGTTTTTCATTATCGGGGTTCATGGGGAAGTGGCGGCGAGTTCTCGTTTTTAAACTCTTTGAACGACCTTTATACGGTAATTGAATTTTTCGGTAATGAAAAAACAGCGGAACAGTTTGGAATTGAAAAAAATGAAATCGTGTTAATCGGGCATAGTATGGGAGGAATGCTTGCATTGCTTGCTTCAATAAAATATGAGCAAATAAAAAAAATAGCTTTCCTTGCGGGTTTTAATTTCGGGGGATTTGCGGAATATCTTTTAGCCCATCCTGAATTTATTGAAGAAACAACCAAGGGGCTTGTAATGGGAAGTGAATTTCTGAATGGAGCAAATCCTAAAACCTTATTTAAGGAAATGTTACGTTATAAAAACGACTGGAATCTTTTAAAACGAGCAAACGAATTAAAAGATAAAAACATTTTTTTGGTTGCAGCGGAATATGATACGGTTGCACCTCCCGAATTGCATCATAATCCTTTGGTTGCGGTTTTTACGGAGCTTGGAATTTCTTTTAAAAGCATAATATTAACAAGCGGACATTCTTTTACTTCCAAAAGGATTGCACTTACAACGGAATTAATAAAATGGATTGAAAAAAACGCTAATTAAAATTCGGGAAAAATATGATTGACAAAACAGCAGAGAACATACATAACAGCAGTAAAATATTTGTTGATTGGGTTGAAAAATATTTTAAGGAGTTGGAAAACTATCCTGTTTTACCGTCGGTAAAACCAGGCGAAATAAAAAGCAAATTACCGGAAAGTCCTCCTGCAAAAAGTGAAAGTTACGAAAAGATTATCTCTGATTTGGATAATATTATACTTCCCGGAGTTACACATTGGAATCATCCGAAATTTATGGCATACTTTAATTCTTCTTCAAGCGACCCCGGAATTTTTGCCGAATTGCTTAGTGCCGCATTTAATATTAATGGTATGCTTTGGAAATCAAATCCGGCATCAACGGAATTGGAAGAAGTAACATTAAACTGGTTCAGACAAATGCTGGGCCTCGACAAGAGTTTTTGGGGTATAATTTACGATCTTGCTTCTACAAGTACCA
This sequence comes from uncultured Melioribacteraceae bacterium, assembly GCA_964617555.1. Classification (GTDB taxonomy): domain Bacteria; phylum Bacteroidota; class Ignavibacteria; order Ignavibacteriales; family Melioribacteraceae; genus 1-14-2-50-31-20. The sequence goes on from CAZTYP010000064.1 coordinate 8,531, forward strand.
TGCAAGCAATTGTTGCCGCAAGAGAAAGTTTAGAAGACTATTCCATTCGTCAAAAGGGATTTGGAGCAATGGCGGGAAAGCCGCGTCTTCGTATGTATGCCTCGGAACATTCTCATTCATCAATAGACAAGGGGGCAATTGTAGCGGGTATAGGTTTAGACGGTGTTCGTAAAATTCCGATAAACAGTAAATTTGAAATGATTCCTGAAGAATTAGAAAGAGCAATTACCGAAGATAAAGCAAACGGTTGGAAACCCTTTTGTGTTGTTGCAACCGTAGGAACAACATCAACTACAAGTATTGACCCTGTTCCGGAAATAGCGGCAATTTGTAAGTCGGAAAACATTTGGTTACATGTAGATGCAGCGCATGCCGGCGTTGCGGCAATAGTGCCCGAAATGCGTTTTCTTCTTGACGGCGTCGAAAATGCGGATTCTATTGTTATAAATCCGCATAAATGGATGTTCATGCCCATTGATATTTCCGTCCTTTTTACAAAACACAAAGGAATTTTGAAACAAGCATTTTCCGTAATTCCCGATTATCTTAAAACCGATGAAGATAATGAAGTAACAAATTATATGGATTACGGAATTCAACTCGGCAGAAGATTTCGCGGATTAAAATTGTGGTTTGTTATAAGGCGTTATGGTACAAAAGGATTAATTGAAATAATACGTGAGCATTTGCGTTTGGGTAAATTGTTTAATAGTTGGATTAACGAAAGTAAAAATTTTGAATTGCTTGCTCCAACACCTTTAAGCACAATATGTTTTAGAGCTGTTCCTCCAAAAATAAAAACGGAAAATTTACTCAATACATTCAACAAGCAATTAATGGATAACATAAATTCCACCGGAAAAGTTTTTCTTTCCCATACAATCTTAAACGGTAAGTTTACAATCCGTGTTGTAATTTCCGGTATCAGAACCAAGGAAAAAGATGTTAAAGAAGTTTGGCAAATTATTAATGATGAATTTTACAAACTTATTTAAACGATATCTATATAACAAATAGAATAAGGGTTGTGCTCAATATCACAGTCGAAGCAATATTTCTTTTTACTTCTTGTGCTTTCTTTTATTTTATAATAATTTGCTATTAACAATTAATGCTTAGGGATATAACGGTTAAATATTAAAGTAAAACCGGGTGTTGATTGTAATGTAAAGCAAATATTTATTAACAAGCTAATGGAATAAATTAAATGCGAAAAATTATTTTTATCCTATTGCTATCGGTTAGTTCCATATTTTCACAAGACCCTAATTGGAACTCATTTATAACCTTCACTTCATATCCCTCACCTTATTTTTCTGACTGGCAAAGAAATCCTGATATCGGGACATTAACGGTAATTTATACCGGACAAACTCCCGTTAAATTTTATTTTGAGGTACTAATTGAAATTGACGGATATGGTGAAGCGATAAAAGCCAAAACCGCTACGAAAGAATACTTTGGCTCAACCACAGAAACGATTTCTTTTAGTGATCTCTCTTTTGAAAACACGGAAATTAGTGACGAGTTAAAGAAACTTATTTTACAATCCGGAATATTACCCGAATCGGAATATAATGTTTGTGTAAAAACCGTTTCATTAAACGGAGACTTATTAACGGAAGCATGTACTAATTTTGAAATTGCTTTCCCTAATCCTCCCCAGTTACTTTCTCCTGATAACGAAGACAGAGTAGAAATTGCACAACCGACTTTTATGTGGAATCCGATTTCTGTTCCTGCTGATGTGTTAGTGCATTATAAATTAAAAATAGTTGAAGTTCTGGAAAATCAGACACCATACCGAGCCATAAAATCGAATGTGCCCGTGCTGGAAAAAGAGATTATATTAGAAAATATTTATACTTATCAATTAGATGACTTTCATTTAGAAGAAAATCACACCTATGCTTGGCAAGTGCAAGCTACAAACGACGAGGAGGCACCGTTATCTACAAACGATGGGTTTTCCGAAATATGGACTTTTACTTATGGAAATCCAAAGAGTAAAATCGGGATTGATACATTAACTTTGATAGAAAATTTCGCATATTTAATAGATATAAATCAACTGAATATTACGGATAATCAAACATTCCTTAATCTTGACGGTTCGTGCAGATTGCTTATTAAATCTCCTTTGGGAGTTGATAAATTTGTAGATGTATTTGCACAAAATTTAATGCTTCAAAAAGAAGATACTTACGAATCTCCTGTTTTTCTTGGAGGAAATATTCTTGGAAGTCTTTTTGAAAATGTTTTAGGGAAAAATATAACGGGTAATTTCTTTGTCCCTAAAGAGATTGAATTTGTTCCTCCTAATAGTTTAACAATTAGTGGAGACTTTAAATTTGGCGATAATGTTAGTGTTCCTTTAAACGGGAAATTGGAATACACTCCCGGCGGACTTTCCGGAGTTTTATCTGTTGTTGCCGATAACACCAATCCGGTATTTTCTATTGGCGACGATGCGCTAAAGATGAATGTTACATCTCTTACAATAAATTATCCTGCAATAGAAGCAACGTTGGAAGGAAATTTAACAATTTTCGGTCAACCTTCAGCTTGTACTCTATCCAATGTGTCGTTAAACAAGAACGGGGAGTACAGTGCAAATATTGCGTGTAATACACCGCAAAGTATCCCGTTGCTCGAAGGTTCAAATCTTTTCATTTTAAAAGTAAACAGCGTAAGCGGAAGTATTTCCGGCAATCTGACAACAAGTGCAACCGACTTTACCGTTACCTTGAACGGGGGGTTATTATTCAATCTTGACCCGAACAATTCGTTTGGAGCCGATGTTGTTTTTGAATTGAAACCTAATAAATTTCAATTAATCTCTTTTACTCCTTCTGCCAATTTGAGCGCTTCCGCTTTGGATTTGGGTTGGGTTAAGTGGAATTTTAAAAATATTAATCTGAAAAATCTCCTTTATCAAAACAAAAAATGGGATTTTGATTTGGCTATGGATATTGATATGTCCTTCCCAAATTTTGGCGATAAAAAACTTCCTACAATTCCCAACGTCTCTTTTACCCCCAAAGGTTTTAAATTCCCTAAAATCGATTTTGATAATTTCTCGATTCCCAACATAGATTTTGCCGGCTTTGCTCTTGATTTATATGGAATTTCCGTTCCGGCATTTACTTTCGATTTAAGTAAATGGAATCCGGGTTCAATAGCAAAAATGGCTTTTGATTGGAAGATGAAATTCAATATGCCTAATCTGCCTGCCGGAACCGACGATAGTTTTAAACTCCCTAATCTCGATTTGAAAGCGAATATTACGGACGGTATATTTAATGTTAATCTTCCGGAATTAAAATTCCCGAACGGAGTTTCATTTCCTTTAAAAGGTGTGGATATTTTTAAAATTACTTCTTTGGGAGGTAAATTAAGTACTTCTTACGACGGCTCTATTATGTCGTTATTACCTGATGTAAAGATTAACGGAGAAATAACTTTGCCTGAAGCCTTAAGATGCAGCGGATATGACGGCAAAATTACTTTCAGTAATATAAAATTAAACGGAGACGGAACTTTTAGCGGTGCAATAGAAAACTTTATTCCCAAATGTCCTATAAACGTTGGGCTTGCATCACTTTATATGAAAAAATCCAAGATAGAATTAAAAAATAAAAACGGACAAAAGATTATTTTAAGCGGCCAAGCCGGTGTTAAATTTAATAATAAACAAGGTAAAGAGATTGGCAATATTACTGTTGCATACGATGTTCTTAACGGAAAGTTGATAGAAGCAAACGGAGAAATTAAAGAAAGATTTAATTGGGATTTGCCTTTTGAAAAACCGGTCTTTGCTTTTGATGTTGACGGAGCGGTACTTCAACAAGGGAAATTAATAATTGACGGCCGTTCTAAACTAAACTTACCAGGTAATTCACAAATGGGTGTTACTTTCGATAAATTTACTATAAACATTAATACATATGAAATTACCGACGGAAAAATAATTTTTGACCAACCGTTTGCAATGAAGGCGGCTCTTAGTCAAAACGGTGACATTGATTTTGGAATTGTGAAGAGAGGCGAAATTCCGAAAGAAGATAATTACCTTTATTTTGAAACTCCGCCTAAAATTTCTTTTGATAAAAACGGACTTGCTTTTATCGGAGAAAGCAAAGCCGATATTAGTTTTGGCGGTAAAAAGCTTGGCGACCTATCAGCTAAGTTTAGTAAAGATTTTGCTTTCTCACTTAAACCATTCAAAGTTGCAAGCGGTAAATGCGATATATATTATAAAAAAGATAAAATCGGATATTTCAATTCAACGGGTTTTTATCCCGACCCGAATTATTTCTTAAACAAAGTAGTTCCCGAAAAATTTCCGTTACCGCTTGAGGAGATAGCTTACCTTAAGTTGAAAGAAAACGGAACTTTACTTGTTAATGTTAGTACCGAAAAAAATTCTACAAGAATAACTACCAAAACAGGGCATCCGATTGAACTTGTTTTCCCAGTGTTACAATTTAACGACCCCAATCCACCTAAAATATTGGTTAATTTCAGTATTGCAATTGATGACGCAACAGGGAAAATTACCGACGGGTTTATTAAGGGAACCATTCCTGCAGAAAGTGCTGCAACATTCGATTTATCCAGAGTCGGTATCCCTTACGCAATTAAATCCGTTTATTACGGAAATATAGACGGAGTGGATAAATTTAAACTTACCGGAAATGTTAAAGCATTTGATACCGAGTTAGGATGCGATTCTTTGAGTCTTAACATAACACAAGCCGGTGTTCTTGAAGGGCACGCCGATTGTAGTTTTGCAAAAACAATACAATTAATGCCGAACAGCGATAAACTTAACTTGGTTATTAATAAAGTTACCGGCGATTTTAATGTAAATTTAAAATCCGCTAATTATAATTTCGATTTACAACTCGATTCCGATTTGAACTTTAAGATATCAAATACGGAGTCGTTTAATCTTTGGACAAAATTAGGGTTAAACAACAACGGAGTACGTTTAATTGATTCGCGAATGGATTCCGACTTAATTCCTAAAATAGATTTATCACAATTTAAACTGGGATTGGAAAATTTACATCTCGGAAAACTTACTTATAGTAAAACTCCTAATGCCAATGGAATTACCGGTTGGGATTTTGAGTTGGCAATGGACTTGGATTTGGATTTTACCGGTTTGAATTTCAAAATTCCGAAAATTCCTAATGTTACTTTGAACAGAACCGGATTTCATACAATGTCGGAAATTTCAATACCTTCCTTCCCCGATAGTCTTAAATTTCAATTTAGCGGTATCGAGTTAAAACCGCTTGCTTTCAGAATGTCCAAATTGAATTTCAATTGGTTCAACCCTGTCGGTAGTATGTCCGATTGGGGATTCAAATTTGATTTTGAAGTAAATTTCCCGAATCTTGCCGATGCCACTGGGGCAATGAAAAATCCGCGGCTTACAATACGCGATGCGGGATTTTCCAACGGAGTGATTACCGGAAATATTTCTCCCGTAACTTTTGACGAGCACGATAATTTAAATCTTAATTTCGGAAATTCTTTCGGATTTTTAGTTCGTACAATTACAGGCGGACTTTTTGACGATAACGGTTCGCAAGGTATAGGATTTAAATTTAAAGGGGATTTTAAACTTCCGGAATTTATGCGATGCAACGGACAATCGCAAAGTGTTAGTATGGGCAATGCCGAATTTTCTCTTAACAGTTTAGGACAAGTTAGCGGCTCGGTACAGAATTTTGTTCCTACATGTCCTGTTAATTTAGGATTCGGTAAATTTAATGTAACCTCGTCATCATTAAATTTTTCCGTTGCTGGTTCAAAACAATCCGCTGTACTTGATATGACGGGAAATCTTGTTGTAAATACAGGCAACAACAATACTGTTACCGCAAACGGCGCATTAAAGCTTAATTTGCTTACAGGTGAAATTATTGACGGACAAATTGGAATTAATCAACAATTTGTTTGGGGAATTCCTAGCGACAAGCCGGTACTTAATTTTACAATAAACAGTGCGGTACTCAATAAAGACGGATTAAAGATTGATGGTACAAGTAGCTTGAAGTTGCCTAACAACCAAACTCAAACCGCAACTTTTAACAATCTTGTTTTTGATTACAGAAAAATGAAAGTTAAAAGCGGAAACTTAACTATTAACGGCGGATTTGCGCTTAAACTTGCAATGAATAACGGTGGAATTGATTGGAGTGTAATCCCTTCCGATCAAGCATTAACTGAAGACAAAACCGCTAAAATCGGGTTTACTTCCAGTTTAACTTTAGACTCTACCGGCATTTCGGTAACAGGTGATGCGGTTGCCTCAATTCGTTGGGATAATAATCCGAGCCACCAGTTCGGAGATATCAAAATTACATACTCCAACGATTTCAAATTCTCTATTAATCCGTTCCAAGTTGCCGAAGGGCATGCTGATTTAATATATAACAATAATGTTATTGCTACACTTTCGCACGACGGATTAACTCTCGGAAATATTTTCGGAATTATTCCGATGCCGGAAATTATTCCTTTGCCGGATGCAAGTATTGCTTATTTACGTATTAAAAAAGGGAATCAGTTACTTGTACAATCGGAAACGGTTAATGCCGGTTTAAGAATTTATACAACTCAAACAAATCCGGTTTCTTTGTTACTTCCCGCATTAAAATACGGTAATGCGGCGGTAGATTCTATTCCGACGGTTTTTGATGTTGTAATAAATCCGAGTAGCGGAGCAATTGTAAGCGGTGAAATTACACTTGCAAAAGCTGATTCTTCTTCTTTAATAAACTTAAAAGACAGAGGAATACCGGTAGATATTTATAAAATTCATTATGGAAGTAAGAACGGTACATATGCTTTAACAGCCAGCGCAAATATTTCCATCCCGAATATATTAAACGGGTTACCGCTTAAGGTTAGAAATCTCGGCTTTAACAATAACGGATTAACGGGAAATATTAATCTCGGTGAATATTCGGAAACTTATAAAACCAATATAACCACTGTTGCAAAAACTTCTCTGGGCAACGAAGCCGATATTACCCTTGAAGGATTAGAGGTTGCTTTCGGGGCTTCCAATGTAGTAAGGTTTTCCGGTAAGTTAATTCCCAAAATGTTAATAAACGGCAGCGATACAACCAAAATGCAATATGCTTCAACATGGAATAATACCGATAAGAAATTTATCTTTTCTTTCGATTTTGCCAACGGAGAAAAATTTGATTTCGGTATCGGTTCGTTTAAACCGATTAGCATTAATGCCAAACCTGCTATGAAATTAACATTAACGGAAGATAACTTTGAATTATTAATGAACGGAGAATTTAAAGCCCATGATTTGGGAGACGATTTTGCAATTACCATCGAAGGGTTGAAAATTACAAAAAATTCCGTTTCGGCGGATGATATAAGCAGACCTGCAAGCAATCCGCTTAGATTCAAATTATTCAATTCCGATTTTAAAATATATGACCAATCACTTCAAAATAAAGCGATTAAGTTTTCGTATAACAACGGTGTACTTAAATTAACTTTGAACGGTGAATTGAAAATATTTGATCATACTACGTCCTTTACTGATTTTACAATAGGAACCGACGGAACATTGAGTATCGGAAATGCTAATTTTATTGCGGGAAATGATTTGGTAATTATTCAAAATTATTTGGCACTTACCAATCTCGGTATAGTTTCCGAAGTCCAAAATAATAAAACAAAATATAAACTTGCCGTTGGCGGTTGGATAAAACTTCCGGAACCGGTGGCTTCATCAAACTCCAAATTTGATTTTGGATTTAACATTGCCCCCGACGGGACAATAACTGCAAATGAAAAACTTGGTAATAAAATTATTTTTGTTAACGAGCAACAACAAATCGGGCACGGAGATAATACGGAATTTCAACTTTGGAAAGCCAAATTCGATTTAACTTACCTTGCTCTAAATCTGAATTTTAACAATATTGGAAGCAGTTCCGTTCAGATGGTAGCTGATATTTATTGGGAAGATAATATTAATAAACGAATATCTATCGGCGATAAATCGAATGTAAATAATATTAAACCCGGACTTGAGATAGATTTTAACGGAAAAGTAGAATGGAAAAATGCTTCGGTTCATGGTAATTTTGAATTTAACAGTGATATGCTGAAAATAGGTGTTTCCAACATTCAAGTTTATACCGATCCGAACAGTAAAAATCTTACAATAGGTTTGAACGGACATTTGGGGCTGAACTTTAATTCGGTTTCGGGGGGACTGTCTCTTGCAAATTTCAGATTTAACAAATCCGGAATTGTAAATATAGGATATATTACGGAAGGTAGTTTAAGTATTGACGGTGTCGGGTCGCTTAAATTGAAAAACATCCAATATCAAGATAGTCAAACTCAAATTTGGGTTAAAGGCGGAGATATGCCGGAAGGTAATAACACGGCTAATGCGGATTCTACCCAAATAACGGTTAACAGCTATTTAAGTTTTGGAGGAGAAGTAACCATAACGGGATTAGGTTCCGGAGGTGTAGACCGATTCCTTTCCTATTCAACAAACAATTCTTATACATTGTTGATTAGGAATGCCAATTTTAATGTTGTCGGAACCATGAAAGCCTCAATGGATTTACTTTACTACAGTAGTGGTAACGACTTTTTAATAAGAGCAGGCGGTTCGGCGGAAATACAGGGAATGAATGTTGTAGTTGTCGGTAAAATTGCAAAAATAAATAATAAAGTTAGTTTCGGTTTCTTCCTTGCAACATCTACCAGAATAGATATTACTCCGGTTGTAATTACGGGTATAGGCGGCGGATTCTTCTGGAATCCTACGGCAAATGATATTTCTACCGTTAAACGTTTAGCCGGTGTAGATTCTAAAACAGAAAACAAAATTGCCGTGCAAGGAGGTAAGTTTGCAGTTTTCCTATACGGGCAAGTTGCTATTGCCAGTGATTATTTAATTTCGGGTAAAGTTCTTATTACAGTTACCGATAATCAATTCATGCTTGACGGTAAAGTTATTCTGCTTAATCAAAAAAACAGAATAGAAGGCGGTATGCACTTATTGATACAGTGGTCGCCACAATTTGCCGCAGAAGGGTTTATCGAAATAGATGTGAAAATTCCTTATGTTGTTAAAGGTAACGGCAGAATGGGATTTTATGTCTATTCTGCACAACAATGGGCTATTTACGGTAAATCGGAATTTAAACTTTTCAATTTCCTCAATTCAGGCAGTGATTTCTTTATCGGAAATTCCGGATTTATGTTGGGTATGAATTCGGGATTCGATTTTGATATTTGGATAATTGAAATAAGTGCCGGTATTGAAGTTAAAGTTTGGTATATGCCTCATAAATCGTGGGGTGCTTATGCCGAAGCGTATGTAAAAGCGGAAATACTTTGGGGCGTTGTAAAAGCAAAAGGTTGGTTAAAGTGTGCATTAATCCATACCGACCATTCAATTCTTTACGGACAGGCGGGCTTGGAAATTCATACCTTCCTAAAAGATTGGTCAGGTTCGGTTTGGGCAAAAATAGATAACGGTCATCTTAGCGGCGGCAGAGGCAGCGATTCCGATATGGATGCCTTAATTGAAGAAGCGGCAAAACAATCGGAAGAAGCCGAACAACAGATGAACGATATGAAAAATTCAATTGAAAACCGACCTCCGGTCGGTGCAAGTTTCAGTGAAGAGCAGTTAAAAACCGCTTTTGCAAAATTAACCGAATATGGTCGTAAATATAAATATGGTACGCCGGCTGAAAAAGCGGAAGCCGAAAAAGTTTTTAAAGAGCTTTTCGATGTTGAAAAAGGTAATATAAACGGGGAGGATTTAAGTGCTTTTCCGTTATGGACTGCGGCGGTCATCAATAAACCGTTAACTCTTGTTGGTCCGGAAATAAAACTGTACAGATGGGTAATTGATGAAGTATATAAAGGAATTCATGCTCCTTCTTTAAGAAGTTTTGAAGAAAAGAGACAAGAGTTGGAAAACGCTATGCACGAATACGAGATGGCAAAAACGGATTTATTGCCTCAGTTTAATAATGCATTAAATTCACTTTCCACAGTTCCGGGTAATTTAAATCAAACTGCGCAAGATCCAACATCAGGTACACAGTTTGCATCTTACACCTACGATAGTAATGGCAACTATGTGTTAACAACAAAACCCTCAATGAATTTGGATGAAGATATTGCAAACGCCAATCAAAATAATTTGAATAACGGAATAAATTCAATTCAAGAATACAGAAAGCGAGTTTATGAAGAATATCAAAAATTGCAAGCCAATGTAACAACCTTAAATAAGGTATTGCGAGGAACCGGAAAAAATTCCGGTAAAGGCGGAGCGGAAAAACTTTCTAAATCGTATGCAAAATTATTAGAGAAAATTAGCAAAACATATTTGCAAGAATACATTTATAATAAATCCCTTTATACTTGGGCTAACAAGAAAAATTATGAATTGGTAAATCATAGTGCGGGAACATTCCCCGCTTCTGTTGAAGCCATTTTAAGAGGGAAAGCAAACTTTGCTTATGTAAAATATAATGAATCTATTGCCAATCTGGTTCTTGCGGGGCTTAATATTATAAGAGTTGAAGAAATTGCCAAATTAAGCGGTTTGGATCAGGGTACTATTGTTAGTAAAAAAAATCAAGAGGCTAATTTCTTTACCACATTATTTGGACAAAAATCCGGTCGTCAATTAAAAAATGCTATTATTGCTCGTTCGATTGAAGTAGGAAAAACACTGTGGGAAACAATTCCGAGCGGTGGTTTAAAAGCTTTAAGAGATTCTACTAAAAATAGAATTGCCGCAAGAATAGCTGAAGAGAAACAAAACCTTGAAGCAATGGGTAATATTCAAAAAGAACTAACATTAAAAATGGATACTCTTTATTCTACATTAAGTGCTTTAACGGAAACAGAGTATGATATTTTAACTAATCTTATTAAATGGGAAAAAGAGCCGCCTTTATTAAGAAGAGATCAACATCAGAAAAAAACTAGAAAAGCCCATTTCTTAAATATTAAAAAAGCTTTGGAAGCAAAAATGACAGTTCCTATAATAAATAAACTTATTGCTTATAATATTGATTTCGGTATTGCTGCTTATGTTCGTGTTTCATGGGATGTTACAAGCCCGAGAAGAGAACAAACTACTTATATGATAAAATACCGTAGCCATAATCCGGATATTAACATGGATATGGGATATCAAGCTGTAGGAACATTAAAGGGGATTGATTTGGTATATCTACCTAAAATTAATCAAACAAAATTCGGAAAAACGAATTTTTATTTGAAAGCCAGAAACGAAATAGGATATACAATACACAGAAACTTTGAGTTTGAACCTAAAACTTCAAATACTCAAACTCCTATATTGGGGAGCACAACAACTACCGAAGCACCGCCGGATAATACTCCGCCGCGAATTACGTTTGTTACCTATCCTTATAAAGGAAGTCATCTTTTCACTTTGGCAACACCGTTGTCCGATGGCGCAAAGAATTATGTTGTTTATTATACAAACGATTCTACAAGAATAAAAGCGAAATGGGGAGCAATAGACCCTGAAAGCGGAATCCAAGAATTTAGATATAAATTATTTAAAACCGAATTCCCGTCGTCAAATAATAATAAATTCCAAATTGGCACCAGTAATTTATCCAGCATTTCTACTCCGGGTACTCAGGGAGTAGCACAGAATGTTGTAACTAATCCTTATCTTTCATGGCCGAATAATTATGGCCGAAAAAATGTTGTTATTAACGGGCTAAATATGCAGGACGGGGAAATTTATCAGGTAAGAGTTGCAGCTAAAAACGGAGACGGTTTATGGAAATTGAATACCGAAATGCCGCCGACCGGATGGGGGTTATTTGCCGGTAAATATATATATGTAAAAGTGGATTTGACACCACCTCCTCCTCCTACAAAAGTCTTTACAAATGTTTTACCAATGCAGCAGATGACTTATTATAATTCTAATGTTTCGGTACGTGGTGAAGTTGAGTTGCCTGAAGGTGCCGAAGATACAAGACGTTATATGAAAAGGAATATTTCCGATGTAGATATGGCATATTATAACCCTGCGTATGTTATGGGAGGGGGGAATGCAAATAATAGTAATTACACAAACAATTTTTCGTTTGCACATTCCTATACTCCTTCGGTTGCGACTTATGCACAGTTTTTGCAATTTTATGATAATTCGAATGCTGAGGTTAATATTAATTATTCAACCGAAATTGATGATATTACCGGTCAGCCGTATCAAACCGAAGTACGCATTGTGCATTCTAAAAACGATACTATTTCCACTCATTGGATATCTTACTCCTCCGGTAATATTTCGCATATAGATAATACAATGCTTGGTAACGATGCAATTTTAACTTATCTTGATTCTTTTTATGTTGAAGTTAGAAGTAAAGATTTGGCCGGAAATAGAAGTCCTGTTCTCGAATTTAAAGTACGCCCTTATGATACAACACCACCGACACAACCGGTAGTAAACTTTGCATATTCAAGTAATAAAAAACGTGCGTACCTTGTTTTCGATACTCGTTCGATGGATCCTGAATGTGGAATTTTATATTATGAAGTAGGGCTCGGTTCAAATACAAATAATATCACTTACGATGATTCTATTAGAATTAAACCTTCGGATATTTCAGGGGTACAAACGGTATTATTGCCTGTTTTACCGAAAAGGAACAGAACAGTTTTTGCTGTGCGTGCTGTTAACGGTCAAGGAACAAGAGGCGAAAGTTGTTATACCGGATATTTCTATCAGGATGATACTCCGCCGGAACGTCCTACCGTTTCAAATTTAAGAGCATACGAAAGCGGTAATAAAGTCAAATTTTTAGCATTTGATATTGATAATCTTAAAGATGATGAGAGTGGTGTAGAATCTTATCAATATAGGATTAGAAAGCAAATATTATCGGTTAATGGCGGTAACAAAACTACAAACAATAATGTTGGAGCATTAAGTAATATAAGTTCTCAAAATGCTGTTTCTCTTATTTGGACAACAATCAAAGATTGGCAGCAAAACATTCCGAGCCAAACGCATAAATTCTTGCGATTAAGTCAACTTGGTTGTAATTCCGGTGATGTGATTAAAATTGAAGTAAAAGCTAAAAACAGATTGGGAATGTGGTCGTATATTGGAGAAGCAACTTATGAAATCCCGGATTTTTCACCGCCGTCGAAACCCGGAATAGTGATTACATCCGAAAATACAGCGCAAACCGGAAAAACTTCTGCTGTAGGCAATAGGAATAACAACAGATATCCTAGGCAAACAAGAGGAAGATCCGTTAATGCCAAAGTTAAAATTCGCTTTACTAATTTGAACGACCCGCAATCGGGTATAAGTCAAATAAGATATAGAATTTTCAGAGCACCGAAAGTTATTGGAGTTGGTAGAAAACACTATTCTTTAATTGTTAATTGGACTAATCAAACGGCATCAACTGTTGAATTTCCGTATTCAAAATATGATTTAAGTAAGGACCAAACAATAATGGTTGAAGTTAAAGTTCAAAACGGTGCAGGACTTTGGTCACCGGTAGAAACAAAATATCATGTATTAAAATAAAAATGGTTATTGCCTCGGATAAAATACCCGAGGCAAATTAAAACATAAATAAAATAAATTTAACATAAGCAACGTTTTGTTTTAGGAGAAGTTATGAAAAAAACACTTGCCGCATTGTTCTTAATAGTATTACTATTTGCCGAAATAAACGCTCAAACAAAGAAGCATAAAGCTTTTACTATGGTAAAGGGGGATTCGTTGGCAATCTTTTTAGTAAATCCTCTTTCTGCAAACGAAGAATATAATGTTTACAGAAAGGCTGATACGGGATATGTTCTACTCACATCTCAACCGATTAAAGCGGTTTTAGATCCTACCGAAGCAAGAGTTGTATTAGGGGGTGATTGGATATTAATTTCCAAAGCCGTGGATAGCGATAATGAAGTATATGTTGCGCGTCAAATTCGGTCTAATACTTTTAGAGGAGCAATTCTTTCTTTAATAAGTATAAAAGCCGCACAAGTTGCCGGAAGGTGGTTTTTGGATACCGATATAAAGAAAGGGAAAGAATATACTTATAAATTAATTTTTAAAAAATCCGGAAGAGTAAGCGACAGTTTAATAATTAAAGCAAAAGCAACTACAATAATACCGGAAGCTCCGTCGGAATTAGAACTGACACCCGGAAATAAACTTGTAAAATTAGAGTGGAATTACCCTAAATGGAAAGGCGATTTTTCTGATGTAGGCTTTACTTACAACGTTTACAGAAAAGAAGGAAGCGGCAAATATCATAAAGTTAACGAGCAAATTATTATTCGCGACGATAACAGTATTCCGCAATATGAAGATTTATGGTTGAAAGAGGGTGTAAAATATACTTATAAAGTAACCATTTCCGATTTGATAGGAAACGAAAGTAAACCGAGTAACGAAGCATCTGTCCTCTTAAAAGATACTACTCCGCCTTCAATAGTAACCGGAGTTTTTGCTCAGAGAAGAAAAGGAAAAGTAAACATATCGTGGAATATAAGTCCACAACTTGATGTAAAAGGATATAATGTTTTCAGAGGGACAAAATTAACAGGAAAATTTATAAAACTTACTAAGCAACTTATTCCGTTTGATAAACCTTTCTTTGTGGATTCACTTTCGGAAGAGAAAAAGCAATATTTTTATACTGTTTCCGCTGTAGATTCTGCCGGAAATGTTGGAGACCAAAGTAATCCTATTGGGATATATTTTGGAGATGAAGTTCCTCCGGTATTAAATGGTAAGTTAGCATATAAGATTATAAATAACAAGGTTCAACTTAAATGGCAACCTTCCAAAGCAAAAGATGTTTTGGGGTATTACGTTTATAGAAGTGAAAGACCTACCGGGATGAAAAGTCGTATTACCTTAAAACCGTATAAAAAAGTAATATATACTGATAGCGGCGAAAATAATAAAGGTTTTGGATACGGAGCAAAATTTTATTATTGTGTTACCGCTGTTGACAGTTCCGGTAACGAAAGTGATTCCATCAAAATTGTGGTTTCCGTACCGGATATAGAACCGCCTTTGTTGCCAAATGATTTTAGAGCCGAAAACAAGGGAGATTATGTATTAGTTAGTTGTGGAGCAAGTCCCTCGCTTGATGCGAATAAATATATTATTTATAAAGCCGAATTGGGCAAAAAGAAAATTAAATTAGCCGAGTTTAATAAAACTCCTATCTATTATACGGATACACTAAATTCAAAGGGAACTAGTTATGTTTATTCCGTTACGGTAGTTGATACTGCCGGAAACGTAAGCAAAACTTCGGTAAAAGATTCGATAATGTTTAAAGATTTTTCTCCGCCTCCGGCACCACGTAATGTAAAAGCAAGATTCAAAAATAATGTTGTTAAACTTACTTGGGTTGAATCTATTGATTTTGATATGGCCGGATATAATATTTACCGTGCCGATTATCCTAGCGGAGATTATAAATTGTTAAATAAAAAATTAATTAAAGAGGCATCGTTTACAGATAAAACAGGTAATAAAAATAATTTTTACAGAATAAAAGCAGTGGATACTTCCGGAAATGAAAGTAAATATGACGAGACGGTTTCTGTTAAATAAATTTTTGATTCTATTCTTTTTTGTAAATATATCACTTGCTGCACAGGATTTGTTTACTAAGGGAGTAATAGATTATAATGCAGGAAATTTTTCTGAAGCAGCAGTTTCATTCGAAAAATATATTGCAACCAATCCGTTTGATGCTAAGCCCTATTACTATTTGGTTAATTGTTATATTGAATTGAACAAACTGGATAAGGCACTCACTTTTTTAGAAAAAGCATGTAACAGTTTCCCGAATGATATACAGTTGAAGTTTGTGCTTGCAAAAATTTATATTAATAAAGCCGAATTTAAAAAAGCTGAAAAGATATTTTTCGAAATATTAAAACAAGAACCTGATAATAAAGAAGTTAAAGAATTTCTTCCTAAACTGTATATGAATATGGCTATTGTGGAATTTAGAAAACAAAATTTCAACAAATCAATAAAATATGTTAATAAAGTTCTGGAACAAGATAATTCCATTAAAGATGCTTGGATATTAAAAGAAAATTCCTTAATTGAACTTGGCAGGTATAAAGAAGCGGAAATGGTTATTGATGATGCTCTTAAAATATTTCCTGATAGCGATAAACTTTTAATTGACAATTCATTGATTTTAATTTCACAAGAAAGAATAGATGAAGCAACAGAAAAATTGGAGCCGGTTTGGAAGAGAAATTCAGATAATATACAAATCGGATTACAATTGAGCAGATTATATCTTTCCAAAAATAAAGTAAAAAAGGCGTTCGATATTTATAATGCTTTGTTAAAAAAATATCCGAAAGAACGACAAATATACGATGAAATGCTTAACTACTTATCCATAACAGGTCAGGAAAAAGAGAAAAGAGCCTTATACAACAAAATGGAAGAACTGTTTCCCAACGATAAAAGCATTGTATTGGATAAAATTAATACTTATGTAACCGAAGGGAATGATTCAACGGCAATTATTAAATATTCCGAGTTTTTAAAAGAAAATCCGAACGAAAAAGAAGTATATTTTAAACTGGCAAGTTTATATAAAAAAACAAATAATTTTGATAAAGCAATTTCGGTGCTACAACAAGCGTTGCAAAAAAAATTGGGTAGTAAAAAAATATATTTCCTTTTGGCCTATTTGTACAGAGAAACAAAAAAATATGATTCAGCATTAAATATTTATAATGAGTATTTAAAAAGTAACCCAAAAGATTATCAAACATTTTATGAAATCGGAAATTTGTATTTAGAGAAAAAAGCTCCGGAAAAGGCAAAAAAATATTTTGAAAAAGCATTGGAAATAAATAGTAACGATGCTTTATCGTTAGTTAAAATATCGGAAGTATATGATTTATTGGGTAACAAAAATAAAGCGATTGAATCATTCAAAAAAGCATTTGTTCAAAATATTGTTTCGTTACAAACAGAGGAACAATTGGTAATAAACAGAATAAACAAAAGTAAAAATATTGCGGAAGTAAATGTAGATAACGAGGATAAATTTGAACATTATAAAATAAACATAACTGAAGCGGAAAAATATCTTGCTGAAAATCTTACAAATCAAGAATATTTACAAATGATAAATAATTTATTGGAGCGTTATCCGCTTTCTCCGTTACTTCTGTTTTATAAGGGGCTTTTTTACGAGCGTACAAACGATTTAAATTTCGCTTTAAAATATTATAAACGAGTCTTAAACAGAAGTTCTAAAGTTAAAGATGCATATATTCATATGGCTGATATTTATTTAAAACAAAATAAAACAGATAAAGCGATACTAAGCTACAAACGATTATTAACCATTACGCCTGATAATAAAAGCATATATAAAAAGCTAATAGAACTCTATCAACAAGAGAATAAATTAAATAGTTTATGTAACGAATGGATGCAAATGTATTCGGCAAATCCGGATAACGAATTATTGAAAGAATATTTAATATTGGCATTACACAAAGCCGGCAGAATTGAAGATGCTAAAAAAATTATAAATAAAGGCAAATAAACATGAAGAAAAAAACACTTTTTTTATTGCTTACTTTTTTATTGTTTGGGTTTATTACAATTACTGCACAAGTTAATGAAGATAGTTCCGAAGTGGATTTAAGTATCAACTCTCACTTATCCGAATATGTTGCTCCCTCAATCTTTTCGGTAAGTGGCGATGCCGGTGCTTACGGCGAGCTTTATTCTACTTCGCGTGATGTTAAAAGAAGACCCGGGGCAACCGGCAGATTGTTTTTACGTCCTACGTTTACGTTTTTAAATAATTTTTCAATCTCTTTCGATTTGTTTGTTTCTACGGAAGGAAGCGATGCAAGACAACAAATAAATCGTTTTGCTCTTCATCCTTCTTGGAGTTGGGGAAGAGCACATATCGGGGATTTTAGCCATAAGTTTTCAGATTATTCTTTAAATGGTGTTAGTATTCGCGGTGGCGGTGTGGAAATTAATCCCGGCTGGTTTCGTTTTGAATTATTGGCCGGTCAAACAAAACGGGCAGTAGTTGGCGGGTATTATTCCTCGGTATACAGCCAATATCTTGCCGGTGCAAAAATAGGAGTAGGTAAAAAAGGAGGTTCGTTTTTTGATTTGAACGTTGTGCTTGCAAAGGATGACAGCAATTCTGTTCCCAAAAGTACTTTTATAATTGATACAAATGCCATTGGAGGTAATCCACAAGTTGGGATAACCCCACAAGAAAATTTATTAATAGGATTTAATACGGATTTAAAAATAATTAAAAACATTTTACGTTTACGTGGCGAAGCAACCGCTTCCCTTTTTACTAGAGATACTTATGCCGAAAAAGCCGATGTTAACGGAGTGCCGACTTTTTTAACAAATATTTTCCCTTTACGGTATTCCTCTAATGCGGATTTTGCTTACAAAGGAATTCTTGATTTCAGATACGGTTTTTTTAATACATCGTTAAAATATCAAGTTGTTAATCCCGGGTTTTATTCCTTAGGTATGACTTCGGTAATAAACGACAAACGGAAGTATGGAGTTAGAATGGGCTTCCGCCTGTTTAATAACAGGTTAATGTTAAATTTGAGATATGACGGGCAGAATGATAATTTGTTAAACCAAAAAAGATATACTCTTTCACGAAAAACAATGGGGGCAAATATTACAATAAGGCCTATCCGTTCTCTTGCCATTATGTTTAACGGATTATTAAATAATATGGGTAACAACACATCCAACGATACGTTAAAGATAGATAGCAAGGTTTCGTCGTTCGGAACAAATGTTTCTTACCAATTCAGAGCATTTAGCACACGCAATGCTTTAACGGTCGGATATTCTTATCAACTGTCGGAAAATTATAATTTTTATCTTAGAAATAAAGGGAACGGAAAAGTTACCGTTAATAATATTTTTGCCAATCTGAATACAACACTAAACTCCACTTGGTCTTTTGCTCCGGGGTTTACCGCAATTATGGTGGATTCGTGGTTGGGCACTTCCAACAAAACATATACATTCAGTTTTAGAATAAACGGACGGTTTATGCGTTCAAGATGGAACAACTCATTAACAATGTCGCTGGCAAATTCCGATTATACAAATGTTACTCAAGTTAATTTTCAAAGTAATTTCCGATTAACAAAATCAGATATGATCAGAGTAAAAATCCGATATGCTTTAACCGATTATATTAAAGGCCCTTTGGAAAATTTTTGGGAAAATATTGCAAGCCTGAATTATGTTCATCGGTTATAAATAATATAAATAACTCCGCCTTTTAAAGCGGGGTTATAGTCGTTTTCATATTTCTGCCTCAATAATTTTTTCTATTGTTTCCTACTAACTCTATTATACAAATACAAAGAAAACTTCTTTTTGGTACGATTCCCGAATTTGAATCTGCATTTAATAATTATCTTGTTCATTGTTGATATTAAAGACTCTATAAGATATATTATAATTGATATTTTTCGAAAACATATTACACGCATAAAAAATGAAATCATTTCTAACAATTTTTCTCGTATTGTTTTTTGTAAGTTCGGTCTACTCACAAGAAGATACTTTGCTTATACGATACAGAAAAAAAGCAATAAACTATCAGCAAAGTATTAAAATGGCTAAGCATCGTTTAAGCGGAGCAAAATCTAAAGTTGAAGCGGCATCATCCGATATGTATCCTCATCTTGATTTTAACGGCAACTATCGTTTTTACGGTGAACCGCTGCAACTTGCTCCTCCTTCCGACGGCAGTTCGCTAATCGGTGAGGAAACACATAACTTTTATTCACTCAGACTCGATTTATATCAACCAATTTTAACCGGAGGATATCTATCCGGCAACAAACGGGCTGCGGAATCGGAAGTGGCAATGATGAAAAGTCTGGTTAATCTTAATAAACAACAGATAACCCTTAATTCCGATCTTCTCTATTGGAATGCCGTTTCTAAAAAAGAGATTGCACAATTATATGTAAAGTATAAAGAGAATATCGGAAAATTTTTAAAAGTGATTAAAGACCGTGTGGACGAAGAGATTGTGGCTCCAAACGAATTATATCAAGCACAAGTACGGTACAACGATGCTGAGTATAAATCGATAAGAAGTGAAAAGGAATACAGAATAAGTATAATGGAATTAAATAAACTTATAGGTTTTCCTGTTAATAATTTCACCCCTGTGGCCGATTCTTTGCAGATTGTGCAATGGAATAAACCTAAAAGTAATATAACCGATTTGGCATTAGAACAAAGACCGGAGATTAACTATGCCAAAAGTTTAGTGATAAAAAGTAAATCGAAAGAAGAGATTGTCGGCTCCGAGTATGACCCAAAATTCGGAATTTCCGCCGGCGGCAAATGGGGTTCCCCAAGCCCAGGATTACAACTTGACCCCGGGTTCAATTACGGATTTAAAGCCGATTTAACAATTCCCATTTTTTATTGGGGGATAAAGAAAGAGAAAGTTTTTACGGCAAAGCAATCAACGGAAGTTGCAAAATTGCAGATGGAAGAGACCAAAGATAAGATTAAACTGGAAGTGGAAAGTAATTATTATAAGTTAGAACGAACACAGCAACAATTAGACTTTGCAAAAGGTTCTTTGGAAAATGCCGCAAAAAATGTTGCCGTAATGTTAGATCGTTACAACGAAGGGTTATCTTCCATTTTGGAAGTATTGGATGCTCAACTTTATTGGCAGAAAACATATCTTAATTATATTTTAGCAAAATACGAACTGAATATTGCCTATTCACAATATTTATATGCTATCGGAGAATTCAGTAAAATAGAAATTAATTAAATATACTAATTTTAAATTATCAGAGAACCAAATGAAAACGAAGCGTTTAACTTATTTGTTACCATTTATTCTATTGTTATTCTTTACCGGATGTGGTTCTGACGAAGCACCTAAAAAAAAGATTATCAGACCGGTTAAAGCAACCATTGTGGGAACAGCTGTGGATTTGGCCGGGCACGGGTTTCCCGCAACAACAAAGGCAATGCAACAATCGGAAATCTCTTTCCGTGTTGGGGGACCTTTAATTAAGATGAATGTTGTTGAAGGTGCAAAGGTAAACAAAGGAGAATTGATTGCGGAAATTGACCCGCGCGATTATAAAATTGCCGAACAAGCTGCAAGAGCACGTTATAACCAAGCAAAAGCGGAATCGGAAAGATACAAACGTTTGTGGGAAAAAGGTTCTGTTGCAAAAAACGATTACGACAGAAAACTTGCCGCTTTTTTGGAAGCAAAAGCCGCTTGGGAAGATGCTCTTAATAATCTTAAAGACACTAAACTCCGTGCCCCTTTTACTGGATATTACGGACCGAAACTTGTTGATGTCGGCGAAGATGTAAAACCTAAGCAACCTATTACAACTCTTTCCAATTTATCCGTAATTGAAGTTGCAACAACCATCCCCGAGCAATTGGCTGTGGAATATAAGAATTTTGCTTCGTTCGAAGTTATGTTCGATACTTATCCGGGTAAAATTTTTACTGCAAGACTTAAGGAAATGGGAAAAGTCCCTACTTCCGAAGGATATCCTTTACGGTTGTATCTTGATTATAAACATAATCCTAAAAATCCGAAACAACCTAAAATTTCCGCCGGAATGAGCTGCCGTGTTAATATTATTTTAAAAAAACAAGACGGCGAAGCCAACCAAATAATAATACCGTTTTCCGCTGTGTTTGAAGGAGAAACAGATAATACCCCTTCTGTTTGGTTACTTGAAGGAGACGGTGAAATATACAAGGTTAAAAAACAACATGTAACATTAAACGGATTTGCCGGTAAAGATTTTGTGAAAATTAAATCCGGTTTATCCGGTGGCGAATACATCGTTGTTGCCGGAGCGAAACGTCTGGTAGAAGGACAAAAAGTAAAAATACTTGACCAAAAAGCTTTTAATTAATTTCAAAACGAGATAATTAAACATTATGAATATTGCAGGATACGCACTTAATAATAAACAAGTAATTTATTTCTTTCTAATTATTACAGTTTTAGGAGGAATATTTGCTTTTGAAAATCTTGGAAAAAGAGAAGATTCTCCCTTTGTTATAAAGCAAATTATTTTTATGACATATTATCCCGGAGCAACTGCCGAGCAAGTTCAAAAGCAAGTTACAGAGGTGATTGAACGTGAAATTCAAACTCATCCTTTGGTAGATTTTATTAAATCCGAATCTCGTCCCGGATTTAGCTATATTAAGGTGGATATGTTCCAATGGGTACCTAAAGAAAGATTCGAACAAGTTTGGGACGAAATGCGAAGGAAGGTTTTAAACGTCCAATCCAAACTGCCTAAAGAAGCCAGCACAATAATTGTTAACGATGATTTTGGCGCGGTTTACGGCATCTATTACGCATTGACAGCAGATGAAGGATTTACGGCAGCGGAATTGGAAGATTATGCTCAATTTGTAAAACAACAACTTGCTACAGCCGATGATGTTGCTAAAGTAAGTCTTTTCGGTATTCAGGATAGAGTTCTAAACGTATATATTTCCGATGAAAAACTAGTTAATGCGGGAATTACTCCTGCGGATATTCAAACGGCACTTTCAACACAAAATCAATTAATAAATACCGGAATGATAAAATCCGGAAATTTTAATGTAAGACTTGATGCCGTAGGCACTTTTAAATCTATCGAGGAAGTTAAAAACCTTATAATCAAAGGTAAAGAAGGTAATCAAATTCGGTTTGGAGATATTGCTACAATCGAAAAAGCATATAAAGACCCGCCAAGTACAAAGATGCGTCTTAATGCTCTTTCGGCAATAGGCATCGGCTTTTCTACCCGGGACGGAGGTAACTCGGTTGTTGCCGGTAAAAGCATCCGAAAAAAACTTGCGGAAATAATGCCGTTGCTTCCTATCGGAATTGAAATGAACGGAATTTATTTTGAAGATAAAGTTGCCCTTGAGGCGAACAGTACATTTATAACCAATCTTATAGAATCCTTGGCAATTGTAATTATCCTTATTCTTCTCTCCATGGGAGTTCGCGCCGGTATTTTAATAGGTACAAGTCTTCTCTTTTCAATTTTAGGAACTCTCTTTTTAATGCTTCCGTTCGGCGTTGATTTGCATCGTACATCTCTTGCTGCAATAATTATTGCAATGGGAATGTTGGTGGATAATGCAATTGTTGTAACCGACAATGCACAAATGAAAATTGCTGCGGGAATGAGCAGGAAAGAAGCCCTTGAACAAGGAGCCACAAAACCGCAGTGGGGATTGTTTGCCGCAACTATAATTGCAACACTTTCATTTTTGCCCCTCTATCTTGCCCCGAGCAATACCGCAGAAATTATTAAACCTCTATTTGCCGTATTGGCAATTGCATTAACACTTAGTTGGATTTTTGCTCTTGTGCAAACAACCGTATTCGGAGATTTTATTCTTAAAGAAGCAAAAGCTGGCGAAAAACTTAAAGACCCCTACGATACCCCGTTTTATCGTAAGCTTACTATTTTTATAGAAAAAGTAATTGAAAAAAAATATATTACACTTGCAAGCGTAGCTGTTCTGTTTTTTATCAGCCTTTTCCTTTTTAAATATGTAAAAAGGGATTTTTTCCCGGCTATCAACAAACCCATGTTTAAGGTCGATTACTTTTTACCGGACGGAACCGATATAGAAAAAGTTGAAAATGATATTAAAAGGATAGAAAAATTTCTCCTTAAACGAGAAGATGTTAAACAAGTTTCAATTACCTTGGGTGCTTCTCCGCTAAGATATTATTTGGCTTCGGTATCATGGAGCCCGAGGCCTAATTTTGCAAACATTTTAATTGAAACAACCGATTATGTGGCAGCTGATTCATTAATGGGAATTTTACAAGATTACGTGGAAAACAATTTCCCCGATGCACTATCTATTTTTTATAAATTTAAAGTGGCTCCTTCTCCCGATGCGATTGTTGAAGCAAGATTTGACGGGCCTGACCCCGTTGTATTACGTCAGCTTGCCGAAGAAGCAAAAAATATTATGAGGGCGGAACCCCTTGCACAAAATGTTCGTGATGGGTGGGGAACAAAAACACCTAAACTAACACCGGTTTATTCCCAAAATAAAGGAAGAATTGCCAATGTAAGCCGTACCGACATGGCCCGTGCATTACAACGTGTTTCCGACGGACAGAACATCGGGCAATATCGCCAGGGCGATTGGGTAATGCCTATTTTACTTAAAGCTGAAAACAGAGATAATTACAATTATGGCAATATCGGGAGTTTACCAATACTAAATGCTTACGGCAATATAATTCCACTTGAACAAGTTACAGATAGTATTCCCATTAAATTTGAAAATTATTATCTAACCAAGTTTAACCGGCAACTTAGCATCGCCGCTCAATGCGATCCGGTGGAAGGGGTTGGTAATACGGATTTGGAAGCCCTTCTGATGCCTAAGATAGAAGCCATACCTTTACCTCCGGGTTACAGATTATGGTGGGACGGAATTTATTTTACACAACAAATGACAAACGAGGCAATTTCCGGGAAATTCCCTATCGCCATACTTTTGATAATGACTATTCTAATGATTTTATATCGTGATTGGAAAGCGGTTACCATAATTTTTCTTATGGTACCTTTGGTTATTATCGGTATTACGTTTGCTTTTCTTGCTTCGGGATTGTTTTACGGATTTTTTGCGGTACTCGGAATTTTGGGATTGGTAGGAATGGTAATAAAGAATGCGATTGTACTTCTCGACCAGGCAAATCAAGAAATTGACGAAAACGGTAAAACCAAATATGAAGCCATTGTAATTGCCGCACGTTCAAGAGCTATTCCTGTTGCAATGGCTGCGGGTACAACAATTCTTGGTATGGCACCGCTTCTTCCTGACCCTATGTTCGGTGGAATGGCTGTATCTATTATGGGAGGACTGTTTGTTGCAACGCTTCTTACAATTATTGTCCTTCCGGCGTTTTATGCCGCTTTTTACGGATTAAGCAAACCGGAGACAGAAGAAATTAATGATAATTCGGACAACAATAATATTCAATAGACTTTAACTTTGTAAACACATGCCCTGTTTGAACTTTTCAAAATTTAAATAGGGCTTTTCTTTTTTAGAAAAGGATTAGATTATGTTTATATTAAAAAAGATAATAATTTATTCGATTATATCGTTTTTATTTATTTCCTGCCAAAAGGAAATTACTACCACGGAAGACTCTCTTGCTTCGTGGAACAACAGTAAAGTAAAAAGCGAGATAATTAATTTTGTAAAAACAGTAACCAATAAAGAAAATCCCGATTATATTCCTCCTGAAGATAGGATAGCAACATTTGATAACGATGGAACTTTGTGGTCAGAAAAACCGACTTACTTTCAGATAGAATTTGTTTTTTACAGAGTTAAGCAACTTGCAAATAAAAATCATGATTTAAAAGACGAAGATTTAATTAAAGCGGCGCTAAAAAGAGATATAAAAACCATACGGGAAGAATACGGATGGGAAGGGTTGGCGGAATTAATTGCTCTCTCACAAAAAGGACTTACAACTGATGCATTTGATACCCTTGTAAAAGGATGGATTAAAAAAGCTAAACATCCGCTTACCGGAAAGCTATACAGCCAAATGGTTTTTAAACCGATGTTGGAATTAATAAAATATTTGCAACAAAATGATTTTAAAGTCTATATTGTTACCGGCGGCGGTGTCGATTTTGTTCGTGCATGGGCTCCCGAAGTTTACGGAATTTCTACCGAACATATTATTGGAAGCTACGATAAACTAAAATATAAAAAAATTAAAGGAAAGCCCGTATTAATTAAATCTCCGGAAATGTTATTTTTAGTTGATGGTAAAACCAAGCCAATTGCAATTCATCAGATAATAGGTAAGAAACCCGTTTTTGCAATCGGTAACTCCGACGGAGATTTACAAATGTTGGAATGGTGCGGTGCAAACAAATATAAGAATTTATCTTTGCTTGTTCATCATACCGATGCAAAAAGGGAATGGGCTTACGACAAAATATCGCATGTAGGAAAATTAGATAAAGCATTAATGGTTGCCGAAAAAAACAACTGGCTAATTATTGATATGAAAGAAGATTGGAAAACAATATATCCAGATAAACAATTGGCAAATAATAAAAAATGAAAAAATTGATATTAATTATAATATTTATTTTCCCTTTTTTGCTTTTGCATGCACAAGAAAACGACAGATGGGATAACCAAGTTTATCTTGGCAACAAAATTGCTTTTGGAAAAAACAAATGGAAATTTTCCGGAGAGCTACAAACCCGTTTAAAGAACAACTTTCAAAGTTTGGATAATTGGTATATGGAGTTTGTTGCCGATTATCTTTATTCGAAAAACATTGAACTTGTACCCGATTTAAGATTTACGGTAAAACCGGATAAAATAGAGATACGTCCCGCGCTCGGAATATTATATAAAAAAAATTTCCGAAAACTTAACTTTGTAAATCAGCTTAAATGGCAGATGGATATTGTAAATAACGGAACAATAGGGAATGCCTTTCGTGAAGTTGTATTTCTGAATTATTCGTTAAATAAAAAAGTTATTTCTACCATGGTTACCGGGTTCATTTATCGTTGGTGGCCCGATTGGAACGGATTTCAATATATACGCGTTGGACCCGGTATTTCGTATGTTTTTGATGATAAGCATATTCTCAATTTTAGTTATTTTGTAGGCGTTGAAAATAAAAGAGATTATTGGCTGTGGGCCGGAATACCGATGTTGCAATTGCTTATTAATATTTCACCACAAGATAATTACAAATATAAACCTGCTTATTATTTGGATTTTTAATATTCTCGGCTTTTTATTACAAGTGCCGGTTCTATTTTGTAAATAATTCGTTACAAAACAACTTGGCTTTAACCCGCTTTTAAACGGTATTACAGATACCGGAACATTAAATTAATTAATCAAAAATAATAATGCTTTGTTTACAAATAATATTTAACTATCTTTAAATCCAAGACGGTAAGTTTAGAAGTAGATGTAGATGTAAAAAGTTTTTTTTCCCTCCATTATCATTCTTTAATTCTGTCTAAATTTTTTTTATTATTTATTTAGGAGAGTCTGTAAAATGGCAGATCGTAAAGAAGGAACCGTTAAATGGTTCAACAGCACAAAAGGTTTTGGTTTTATTTCACAAGAAAATGCGGATGATGTATTCGTTCACTTTCAATCTATTGTCGGTGACGGTTACAAAACTTTGGAAGAAGGGCAACGAGTTGAGTTTACCGTAACTCAAGGCGAAAAAGGATTGCAAGCCAGTGATGTAAAAGTCATCTAATCTTTTTGATAGATGTTGTTAAAGCCCTGTATTGAACGGGGCTTTTTTTATTTTAAATTAAATCGGATTCCCCGTACCCGTCTAAAAGCATTTTTTTTTGTGTGGTTAACTCTTGATTAGCTTGAAGCAATTCAACAATTTTTTCTTCGTTTGTTGTAACTGCCAATAGATCTCTGTTTGCCTTTATTTGTTTATCAATAAGAGAAATTCTGTATTTCTTAATTATGTCTTTGGCATATTGCAAATGATTTAGTTCAATTTTATCATCTTCTCTTTTTTCATTCCATTTATTACTTATCATTTCATCGTTCATGGAAAGTTTCAAGGCAACGTCGCGTATCTCTTTATTCGTTATCTTTCCAATTATTGTGGAAGTTGAGACATCTCCGTTGGTATAACACTTTTCGATAATTTTCGAAATTGTTCTGTATGTTTTGTTTGAAAAATCCTCGGGGAAAATATAATCGAAGATATTTTCTATTATCTCGGTGTTTCCTTCCAACATTAGTTTTATAATATCTTTTTCAAATTTAAAAGAAGTATTATCAAGTTCGTGTGCGGTTTGCGGAGAAGGTGCCCCAAAACTTTTTCTGTCCGGATTTATCTTTACTTTCGAATTTTTTTTTCGGAGATTTTCGGAAATGGTGTCCAATTCGCGCTCAATTAATTTTTCTCTTAAATTAAATTTTTTGGAGATTGATTTAATAAAAATATTTTGTTTCAGTTCGTCTTCAACAAGGGAGATGTATTTTACCAATTCGCGTATAGCATTTGTGGTATCTGTAGGATTTTTGAATGCTCCGGCTTTTTCAAACTGTTCTGCCCGGAATTCAAGAAAATCCTTTGCTTCATCTATCTGTTTGTTAAATTCTTTTGTTCCGTATTTAACAATAAACGAATCGGGGTCTTCGCCGTTCGGAAGGGATATTAATTTTACATCGAAATTATTTTTAAGCAACAATTCAATACTTCGGGTTGCCGCTTTTTGTCCGGCGGGGTCAGAATCAAAATTAACAACAATATTCTTCGTAAAACGGGAAAGCAACAGAACTTGTTCTTCGGTTAAGGCGGTTCCCGAAGAAGCAACAACATTTTTTACATTGTTTTGAAAGAGAGAGATAACATCCATATAGCCTTCAACGAGAATTGCCATGTCCTGTTTGCGAATTTCTTCTTTTGAATGATAAAGTCCGTAAAGGGTTTTTCGTTTGGAGTAAATTTTCGATTCTGGAGAATTAATATATTTTGCCGTTTTTTCTTCGGCATTCATAACTCTACCGCCAAAGGCTATCACTCTACCGTTAGGAGAAAATATAGGAAAAATCGTACGATTTCGGTATTTGTCGTAATAATCTCCATTATCTTTTTTATCAATTAAGCCAATCTCTTTTGCTTTTTGTAAATTTACATTGTTTTTTTTTAATTGGTTCAGCAGTGCATCCCAAGCGGAAAAAGCAAAACCCAAACCGAAAATTTTGATTGTTTGCAATTTTATTTTCCTGTTCTCAAAATATTTGCGGGCAATTTCTCCTTTAGGATTGTTTAACAAATTATCGGAAAAGAAACGGGCGGCAACAATGTTTATTTCGTACAACTCTTCAAACTCAGATTTCTCTTCAGTGTTTGCGCCGTGGGTCTCTTCAATCTTTATCCCTAAATTTTCAGCAAGTTCTTTTACCGATTCAACAAACGAGATATTTTTATATTCCATCAAAAAACGGAAAACATTTCCTCCGGCATGGCAACCGAAACAATGATAAATTTGTTTTTCTCTGCTTACGGTAAAAGAAGGTGTCTTTTCGTTATGAAACGGACAAAGCCCGATAAAATTTTTTCCTCTGGGTTTTAAATGCACATAGGTAGAAATCAGATCCACAATGTCGGTTGAGTTTTTTATCTCTTCTATTTGATGCTCGGGTATTTGCATGTGGTATTATCTAAGTAATATTTTATTTAATAGTGCTTACAAATTTAGTAAATAATTTAATTCTCATTTAATATCATTTATTATATTAAAATGTTATTTAAAAATAAATTTATAAAATTGTTTTTTTTGAAGGGAAAATTATTAATGGAAAACGATTTGAAATATTGTAACAGTTTAACGAAATATTCGAGATTTAGAACAAGAACCATTGATCTTAAAACATTGGGAATAGGCGGAAACAACCCTATTAGAATTCAATCGATGACTACAACAAATACAATGGATACGCTTGCCACGGTTGAACAAGCAATAAAAATGTATAAATCCGGCAGTGAACTTGTAAGAATAACCGCTCCCGGGATTAAAGAAGCGGAAAATTTAAAAAACATAAAAGACGAATTAAACAAACGCGGATATTCATTCCCGTTAATTGCGGATATTCATTTTACTCCCAATGCTGCCGAAGCGGCGGCAAGGATTGTTGAAAAGGTAAGAATTAATCCGGGGAATTATATAGATAAAAAGAAATTTAAACAAATTGAATATTCTGATAGCGAATATAATATGGAAATTGAAAAAATTGCGGAACGCTTTACACCGTTGATTAAAATCTGCAAAGAGTACGGAACCGCAATGAGAATAGGGACAAATCACGGTTCGCTTTCCGATAGAATAATGAGCCGTTACGGCGATACCCCGCTCGGGATGGTGGAATCCGCCCTTGAATTTGTAAGGATTTGCGAAGCGGAAAATTATTACAATATTGTACTGTCAATGAAATCGAGCAATCCTCAAGTTATGGTGCAAGCGTATCGTTTGCTGGTAAATAAAATGCTTGCCGAGGGGATGAACTATCCGCTTCACTTAGGGGTAACGGAAGCGGGTGACGGCGACGATGCCAGAATAAAATCCGCCGTAGGTATAGGAACTTTACTTGAAGACGGGCTTGGAGATACAATTCGTGTATCCCTAACAGAGCCGCCGGAAAACGAAGCACCCGTTGCAAGAAAAATCGTAAAAAAATATTATTACCGATACGGGCACCCGAAGATAAAAGAAGTGAAAAATATTGGCAACAATCCTTTTACATATAAGCGAAGGGATACAACTACAATCAATAATATCGGCGGCAATAATTCTCCAGTTGTAATTGCCGATTTTTCAAAAAAAGAGATTACTTTAAAAACCCTTGCCGAAATAGGATTTACTGCAAATAATAATGCTTGGAAAAAATCCGACTTAACTCCGGATTATATTTATACGGGAGATAAAGAAATAAATATAACTCTTCCTAAAACCCTTGCCTGTATTGCGGATTATTCATGCTGGTTAAAAATGTCCGCTAAAGATACGGCTTTTCCGCTATTAGATGCTGAAGAATATCTTGCATTGCCTGAACTTTCCGCAAAACTTAATTTTGTTGAAGTTGATATTAACGATTTAACGGAAAAATTTATTTCAAAAATAAAAAACGATTTTACAACTACAATTGTTTTAAATACAAGCAATATCAATGGAATGATTGAGCAACGACGTGCTTTTTGGGAATTAATGCAACACAATGTTACAAATCCGGTAATAATCAAACGGGAATATGAAATAAGAGATTCCGAACAATTAGTAATAGATTCCGCAACAGATTTCGGAGGTTTGCTGCTGGATGGTATGGGCGACGGGGTTTGGTTGAAAAACGAATATGCCGAGCCGGACAAAATTAATTCAACGCTTTTCGGTATTTTACAAGCAACTCGCACAAGAATTACAAAAACGGAATATATAGCTTGTCCTAGTTGCGGAAGAACACTTTTTGATTTGGTTGAGGTAACCAATAAAATACGAAGCCGTACAAATCATTTGAAGGGAGTTAAGATAGGAATAATGGGGTGTATTGTAAACGGCCCGGGAGAAATGGCAGATGCCGATTACGGTTATGTTGGAAGCGGAGTTGGCAAAATTTCGTTATACAAAGGGCAGAAAATTATACTTCGCAATTTGGATGAAGACGTAGCGGTTGAAAAATTAATAGATTTAATTAAAAGTGACGGAAGATGGGTGGAAAAATAAAAGGGGATTTATTCCCTCGTCCGCTTAAGTAAAATTATAATTAAGGGAGTTACCATGAAAGCATTAAAATATATTTTTTTCTTCTTTATGTTTTTTCAGATTATTTTATTTGCCGGCAAAAACAAAAAGAGCAATGATTCTCTTTGGCAATCGAGTACTTTTGCGGGGTTAAAATTCAGAAGCATAGGACCTGCATTTACTTCGGGAAGAATTGCGGACTTTGCGGTAAATCCTAAAAACAATAGCGAGTATTATGTTGGCGTTGCTTGCGGTCATATTTGGAAAACCGAAAACTCGGGGATTACATGGAAGCCCGTATTTGATAACTACGGAGTTTATTCAATCGGTGCTTTGGCAATGGACCCGAACAATTCTAATGTTGTATGGGCGGGAACCGGAGAAAACAATCATCAACGCGCATTGGGATATGGTAACGGTGTGTATAAAACCGTTGACGGCGGCGAAAGCTGGCAAAATATGGGGCTGCGTAATTCCAGACATATTGGAATGATTGCAATTGACCCGCGTAACAGCAATATTGTTTTTGTAGCGGCGGAAGGTTCGGTTTGGGGACCCGGGGGCGACAGAGGTCTTTATAAAACTGTTAACGGCGGTAAGTTGTGGCGTAGGGTGTTAAACATATCGGAAAATACGGGCGTAAACAATGTTGTTATTGATCCTAAACATCCCGATATAATGTATGCCACATCCGAGCAACGAAGAAGACATGTTTTTACAAAAATAGGCGGCGGACCTGAATCGGCTGTTTATAAATCAACTGATGGCGGTGAAACGTGGAGAAAAATAATGAAAGGTTTACCGAAAGTTGATATCGGCGGTATGGGGATTGCCGTTTCGCCGGTAAACACCGATGTTGTTTATCTGATTGTTGAAGCGGCAGAAGGCAAGGGCGGATTTTTTCGTTCTGCAAACAGAGGAGAATCTTGGCAAAAAATGAGTAATCATTCCGCAAGCGGGCAATATTATAACGAAATTTATTGCGACCCCGTAGATGTGAATAAAGTATATTCCCTTGAAACCCGTTCTTACTATACCGAAGACGGAGGTAAAACATGGAAGATGTTGGGGCTTTCAAAAAAACATGTTGACGACCATGCAATGTGGATTGACCCGAATGATACAAAACATTTTCTTATAGGTTGCGACGGAGGAATTTATGAAACTTTTGACGGCGGTAAAAATTATTTGTTTAAAAACAATCTCCCCGTTACACAATTTTACAGGGTTAATGTGGATAACGAATATCCTTTTTACAATATATACGGGGGTACCCAGGACAACAACAGCATGGGAGGTCCTTCCCGCACTCTTCGTTCAACCGGCATTACAAACGACGATTGGTTTATTACTAACGGCGGAGACGGATTTTGGGGTGCAATTGATCCTACCGATCCGAACATCGTTTATGCGGAAGCCCAATACGGCAATATGGTACGTTACGATAGAAAAAGCGGAGAAGCTGTTTCCATCCGTCCCGAGCCGGCCGAAGGTGAACTTACTTTTAAATGGAATTGGAATACCCCTTTGATTATCAGCCCTCATTCTCATACCCGCCTTTACACTGTTGCCGAACGTGTTTTCAGAAGTGATGACAGGGGCAATAGCTGGACAGAAATAAGCGGAGATATTACCCGAAAACTTGACAGAAATACGTGGAAAGTGATGGGGAAATATTGGAGTGTTGACGCCGTTGCAAAAGATGTTTCCACGTCCTTATTCGGAATGGGAGTGGCTTTGGACGAATCTCCGGTAAAAGAGAATTTACTTTTTATCGGAACAGACGACGGTTTGATTCAGGTAAGCGAGGATGCAAAAAATTGGCGAAAAATTTCAGACTTTCCCGGTGTGCCGGAATTTACTTATGTAAGCGATATTAAAGCCTCCCGTTTTAATGAAAATGTTGTTTTTGCTTCTTTCGATAACAGAAAGCGTGATGATTTTAAACCGTATCTGTTAATGAGTAACAATAAAGGGAAAACGTGGAAATCTATAACCGGAAATTTACCGGACAGTGGTACGGTTCATACAATTGAACAGGATTTTGTTAATCCTAATCTCCTTTTTGTGGGGACGGAGTTCGGAGTTTTCTTTTCGCCGGATAAAGGGCAGAAATGGATTCAACTTAAAAACGGATTACCCGCAATTGCAGTAAGAGATATGGTAATTCAAAAACGAGAAAGCGATTTGGTATTGGCTACATTTGGCCGCGGTTTTTATATCCTTGACGATTATTCCGCTTTAAGAAGCATTACCGATTCGTTGCTTGAAAAACAGGCAACCGTCTTTCCGATAAAAAAAGGATTAATGTATATACAGCAAAGAGGCAGATACGGACAAGGAGCAACTTATTTCGAAGCGCCTAATCCTCCTTTCGGAGTAACGTTTACATATTATTTAAAAGAAAAACCGATGACCAAAAGGGAAATAAGAAAAAAGGAAGAGAAAAAACTTTTTGAAAAAGGAGAAAAAATTTATCAACCGGATTATATGGAATTGGAAAAAGAACAAAAAGAATTACCTCCACACTTAATTTTCACAATCACAGATAAAGAAGGGAAGTTTGTGCGAAGATTAATAACACCGGCTAAAAAAGGGATTAATCGTTTAACGTGGGATATGCGTCATCAAAATTTATATCCGGTAAAATTAAAAGAGGGAAAATTCAATCCGGTTGCAAAAATCGGAAGCAGTTATCCTGCAATACCCGGCAAATATTTTGTGAGTATGGATATATATTCAAACGGCGACATACAAAATCTTGTTCCGCCGCAACAATTTGAAACGGAAGTATTACAAAACAGAACGTTGCCGCCGGCAAATATTGATGAGTTAAAACAGTTTCAACAAAAATCAATAGACTTGGCACGGGTTGTTTGGGGAACTCAAAAATATGCCGAGAATTTGAAAGAGAGATTGGAACTGGTAAAACAAGCAATTTATGCCACACCTGCAAAATCTTACGATATGTTTAACAAGGCAAACATACTTTACGATAATGTGGATGAAATACTTTTTGAATTTAATGGAGAAAAACCGAAAGCGAGTGTTGAAGAAATTCCACCGACATCGGTTACAATTAAGAGTCGTTTAGAAACACTGCTTTACACAAATTGGCGAGCAATTACGGATATAACGCAAAATCAGAAAACCGCTTATGATATATTAACAAAACGGATACGAAAAATACAAAAGAGATTGTTGGAAATAAGCGAAAACGAATTGAAAAAATTGGAAGCGGAAATGGATGAAAAAAATGCTCCGTGGACACCCGGCAGAATGCCCGTATTAAAGGAAATTTTATAAAAGTCGTGCTTTCGGAAAATAAGTAATAGATAAAAATAAGATTGGAGTTTTTAATATTATTTTAAGATATTTGTTATTCTTATTTTTAAGAGTTGTTCTTAAATAAAGGAGAGTTGGCAGAGCTGGTTGAATGCACCGGTCTTGAAAACCGGCAAGGATTCACGTCCTTCGGGGGTTCGAATCCCTCACTCTCCGCCCTTATTCTTAAGCCCGTTTCACTGTGATTCGGGCTTTTTTATTATCTTGCCATTTTAGTTCACATAGTGCGGGTTTAGGTTGCATTATAAATATTCAAGGTGTTTGTTACTGATTGTGTGTGATGGTAAAATTTCCGATAATACATATAATACCGTGTGTATGAAAACCAACATCTTTCAGTTCGCTTACCTTAGCGTAACCATTTTTGGATTTTATATGTTCTTTTATCTTTGTACACCTTGCTTCAATCTTTTTGCCGAATGAACAAAACAGCAGAAGAAATGAGCCGTTTATCTAAAAAGCTTTGCAATATTATTAAATATTGTGTCCGGTAGGTTTTCTAAAAACTCTATTCTTTTAAGTGCCTCTTCGGCTTTGGGTGAGCCTAATAGTTTTGCTTCGTTATAATAGCTTTTGGCTTTCTTTTTGTTGGCTTCTACCCCTTTCCCTTTTTCATACATACAGCCTAATTTATAAATTATTGTCGGATTGTTTTGCACCAAAAGTTTTTGTAATCTGCGAAACCTAACTCTCTCAATTAACTCACGAATATTAACAATAACAAGCCCAATTATTGATGCAATTATTATTGTTCCAAATTGTATTGCCATTAGCCACGCCACAAAGATGTGTGTAACTGTCCAAAGACTTATTGCTACAGTTGCAATGTAATATTTTTTTCTGCTTAGAAATGCTGTTATTAAAATTATTGATGCAATTAATATTTGATATAACGCTATTATCATATGTTACTATCTTCTTCTGATGATAAAATCTGCCTACATCCTCATCCCGTTATGCATAAACTTTACAATTTATTATTTAATATTGAGTAAATTATTCCAAGTTAAATTTACTTTAATGAAACCTCTTATATAAAATTTGACATATCGTTTTTATTAATTCCCAATAATTCTTTATTTATTACCTCGGTATTACGTACTTTATAAAAAATAATTGAATCCTCTTTTTTGTTTATTTTGGCTTTGAGTTCTTTGACGAAAGAAATATACTGTGACTTTGAAAGTTCACCCTCAAATACCGATTTCTGAACCCAAGATAAATATTTTCTGCACGTCTTTAATATTTTAGGTAATCGCTTAGGAGATGCAATATCATAAACAATAATATAATACATAGTTCTTTGTTCTGTTACCATTTTGAAATATAAGCCGTATAATTAACGTTATCCGGTTCATTTATTAACGCAACTAATTTATAACATTCTTCTAAAACCAATCTTTTATAAGAATATCTTTTTGTTTTACCAGATAATTTTAATTTAGAATATATTTTATTTTCAAACTCTTGAGTAAATTTTCTTTTCCCTTCTTTTTTTATAATACACATTCCGTTTTTAATAAAAAAATCCTTTTCCGATAGTATGTTTTTGTTTATCATTTTAAAA
>CAZTYP010000065.1:0-10969 GCA_964617555.1 uncultured Melioribacteraceae bacterium
TTAATATTTCAATTAATGCTTTTCGTCTTAATTGATAACGGTCAAGATTTCTTCTTGCTCCCCGCTTTAATGTTCTATCTGCATTTAACGAGATCGACTTTCCTTTTTGAAAATCATTTTCTTCATCAGTTGTTATCGGTACAATTCTTACTCCAAGTTTAACTATTGATGATTTTTCATCTTCCGTCTCTGCCTCGTTAATATAAGCCCAACCAATAGAAGTTGTGCCGATATCAAGCCCAAGAATTTTTTTCATTTTTTCCTCTATAATCTCTTTTTAATTAATCTAT
This sequence comes from uncultured Melioribacteraceae bacterium, assembly GCA_964617555.1. Taxonomy (GTDB): domain Bacteria; phylum Bacteroidota; class Ignavibacteria; order Ignavibacteriales; family Melioribacteraceae; genus 1-14-2-50-31-20. The sequence goes on from CAZTYP010000065.1 coordinate 291, forward strand.
TTTTTATTATGTTATTCTCAACAATTAGAAGCTTATCACAATAAGGATTATTCCGTTGTGAAAACATTTAAGGCGGCGAAAGTCGCCTTCTTTATTTTAGAGGGTTTACAAATACGATTTGTCAACATTTTCCATTCCCTGACTATAACTTAGTAAAAAGAAAAAAACAAAACAAAACATGATTACACTTGCATCTTAATTACTATATAAAAATATTCAAAGTTAAATTTCTTTTTATAGTAATAAAAAAGGGAAGCTATGAATAACGACAAAGCCGTAAATTTTAAACCTTACATTTCCGCACAAGATTTTATTCCGGAGTTTACACCCAAAGCAATAATACTTGGAGCAATATTCGGAATTATTTTCGGAGCCGCTTCTGTTTATCTCGGGCTAAAGGTAGGGTTAACCGTTAGTGCCTCAATTCCTATTGCCGTGCTTTCAATTTCCGTAATAAAAAAATTAGGCAAAGGAACAATTTTGGAAAACAATATGGTGCAAACCATAGGTTCTGCGGGAGAATCGGTTGCATCCGGGGTTGTATTTACAATTCCCGCTCTCCTCTTTTTGCCAGGGGGCAGCGATTATTTTCAGTATTTTCAAATATTTGTTTTGGCTCTTGCCGGCGGTATTTTGGGAGTGCTGTTTATGATACCGCTCCGCCGTTCCATTATTGTTAAAGAACACGGTGTGCTTCCGTTCCCCGAAGGGACGGCATGTGCCGATGTTTTAGTGGCAGGCGAGCGTGGCGGAAAACTTGCTCAAAAAGTTTTTTACGGATTGGGAATAGCGTTCCTTTATAAAACTCTTATGTCTTTATTCGGTTTGTGGAAAGATGTACCGGAGTATATATTCAGTAAAAAGTCCGCTTTACCTAACGGAACAATTAACGGAGAAATTACTCCGGAGTTGCTCGGCGTGGGGTATATTATCGGGCCGAAAATTGCGGGTATAATGGTTGCCGGCGGTGTCCTTTCGTGGCTGGTACTTATTCCTCTAATTACTTTGTTGGGAGATGGATTAACTACGGTATTTCCTCCGGCAACGAAATTAATTTCACAAATGAGTCCGGGAGAAATCTGGAGTAATTACATTCGTTATATAGGTGCGGGGGCGGTTACTTTTGGAGGGGTTACAACGCTTATCCGTTCTTTCCCGACTATTATAAATGCTTTTAAGGATTCGTTTAAAGATTTGAAGGCAAACAGAGGGGAAAATCAAATTGAAAAGAGCAGAACGGAAAAAGATATTCCTCTTGTGTATGTTTTGGTGGGGAGTGTAATACTTATAATTTTAATGGCCGTAATTCCTTCAATCCCTACAAATTTGCTTTCATCTATTATGATTGTTGTTTTCGGATTTTTCTTTGTTACGGTTTCATCCAGAATTGTGGGGCTGATAGGTTCTTCCTCAAATCCTATTTCGGGAATGACGATTGCAACCCTTATGGCTACGGCTCTTATTTTTGTTGCCGTAGGTTGGACGGGGGATATATATCAACCTATTGTGTTGGTTGTCGGCTCCATCGTTTGCATCGCTTCCGCAAATGCGGGGGCAACTTCGCAAGATTTGAAAACCGGCTATATTGTTGGGGCTTCGCCGGTTAAACAACAATTGGGATTGCTGATAGGTGTGCTTGCTGCTTCTGTAGTTATAGGTTTTACAATAATTATGTTAAACGATATTTTGGTTATCGGCTCAAAACAATTGCCGGCTCCACAAGCAACTCTTATGGCTACTGTAATTAAAGGTTTGCTAAGCCAAAATTTACCGTGGGGATTGGTGCTTGTGGGTATGGGGATTGCCGCGGTAATGGAACTGAGCGGTGTGCGTTCACTTCCCTTTGCCGTTGGAGCTTATTTGCCTCTTTCGGTAAGTACACCTATTTACATTGGCGGTTTGGTTAAGTTTATTGTCGATAAAATTCAAAAATCGGATGAGGAAGAATCCGATATAGGACCGGGAGCATTGCTTAGCTCCGGTCTTATTGCCGGTGGCGCTTTAACCGGAATTTTAATTGCGGCACTCAAGGGATGGACGTGGGAAACAACTTCCGCCGGTGTGGATATTTCCGTTGCCGATAAATTAAACAGCGGCATTGCCGAAAGTATGGGCCTTGGCGGAGATATTATTTCGCTATTACTCTTTTTAGGAATGGCGGGAATACTTTTTGTTTTTGCAATGTCTAAAAATGAAGATAAAGAAAAAGTTTAAATTGTTTAAGGGAGTTTGATGACAGACGAAAAATTTTTGGAGCTTGTTCCCGAAAAAATTTGTAAACACGAGGAACATGAAGGTAAAGTAACGGTTTTGTTTATTAAAACTCCTACTTTTATAGAAAAGATGTTTTTTAAAAAATTAATTAATAAGCCGTATAAAATAGATTTGGACGAAATAGGTTCTTTTATTTGGAATATAATTGACGGTAAAAAAAACATAGCGGAAATTGTTGCTTTGGCAAAGGAAAATTTCGGAGAAAAAATTGAACCGGCGGAAAACCGTACCGTCCAATTTATGAAACAAATGCACTCAACAAAACTTATTATGCTCTATAAAAAAGAAACTGAAAGTAACTAGCGATTTGGTTATATTTAATTAGTCGGATGTTAATAACTTATAATGGTGTAAAAGTGGTAAATTTCGGAAATTACAATTTGCGTAGAGTTTTATCTCGGCTTTTTGTTGCAGCGGTTTTTCTTTTTCCATTTGAAAATATTTTTTCACAAACATGCGGTTTCGGATGCCTCGGATTATCAGGGTTTTACGGAGGGTATTCCGTCGAAAAGTATGATGCAGAAGGGTTAAACAATTTCCTTAATTCATTCTCCCCAAAAGATAATCTTAATTTTAATATGCAAAAAGGTGAAGGGCTTATAGTAGGAATGAATATTGTTAGAGCTAATTATACCGACTTTTTTTTCACGTTCAAAGGGTATTACCAATTTTACAGCGAAACACAAGAAAAGCCAATGAATTCCGATCCGTTAAAAAATATTATAAATGCAAAATTTGAAATGAATAATTGGGGATTTGGTCTCAATTTCGGGATTCCGCTTTTCTCAATTTTTGATTGGAAAGTTATTGAGGGTAATTTAAGTTTTTATTCTCCCGAATTAACGGTGCAAGAAAAATACGATAATTATCTGGTTAATGAAGAGATTTTTTCTTCCGATAGGGTCAGAATGGGGTTTTCTCTCGGCTCCGGTTTAATTATTCATGTTATTAGAGACTATGTAAGTTTGGAGGCAACAGGGCTATATAGTTTTGCGGAAGTTGATAATCTTATAAGCGAAAAAACCGGCATAAAAATTCCTGCACGGGAAGAAAAATTAATTTTACAAGGGGGAATAATCGGAATTGTTCAACTTAATGTGGGTATTCCGTTTTAGTTCTTTTATTCAAGGTAGATAGCAAATGAAATTAACAAAATTAGATAAAGCATGCAGAATTGCAATTTCCGATTGCATGGCAACCAAAAAAAAAGAAAAAATTTTAGTTGTTGCCGATGAAAAAACAAACATAATAGGTAAAGCTCTTTATAACAATGCTTTTAATTTGGGTTACGAAACTCTTTATGTGGAATTAAAATCTTGGGAAACCGACGGACAAGAACCACCCGAATACATAGCTGATTTAATGAAAAAATTCAATGTTGTACTACTTCCCACATGGAAATCTTTAACCCATACAAAAGCCAGACGCGAAGCATCGGCTGTTGGTGTAAGGGTTGCCACATTTCCCGGAATTACCAAAGAGGTAATGATTCGAGGATTAAGTGCCGATTACAAAAAGATTGCCGAACTTACTTTAAGAATGAAAAAAGTATTTGATAAGACAAATGATGTACATATTACAGCCCCGAACGGGACGGATATTTCACTTAGCATAAAAGGACGTAAAGCCATTGCGAGTAAAGGATTGTTTCACAAAAAAGGGGAGGGCGGAAATCTTCCTACCGGCGAAACTTTTATCGCTCCGGTAGAGGGAACGGCAAACGGCATCTTTGTAGTTGACGGTTCTATGACCGGAGTTGGAGTAATAGGAAAAACCCCGATTAAAATTGTTGTTGAAAAAGGTTTGGCCACAAAAATTACCGGCGGAGCAAAAGCCAAAAAACTTTTGGCAATGCTTGATGCTCATGGTAAAAAAGCACGTAATATTGCAGAGTTAGGTATAGGGGCAAACGATAAAGTAAAACTCAGCGGCAACTTATTGGAAGATGAAAAAGTACTCGGCACGGTTCATCTTGCTCTCGGTAACAACATTACCATGGGGGGCAAAGTTAGTGTTCCTATTCACCTTGACGGTGTAATAAAAAAACCGTCTGTGTGGTTTGACGGTAAAATTGTTATGAAAAACGGTAAATTATTAATTTAAGTAAAAGGCAGTATTTGTTGTTGAGTTAATTGATAAAATTACTGCCGTTACCAAAAAAATTACACCCCTTAAAAATATCACTGAAAAAGTCTATCGAATTTGTTTGTTTGAAATAATATTATTCATTCTGCCCTTGAATAAATAATGAGAGAAAAGAATTCCGTAAAAAGTTGGATGTTTTATTTGTGCAAATTTTTAAATTACTTAATATCCGACAAGCAAAAAAACTAAAATTAAAAATTCCGTATATTAACAAATTAAATAATTTTTAATTTTTTATTAAAGTATATGAATCAATTTCCGGGAATAGTTTCCCTTTTTATTGCATGTATAGAATTAGTATTATTGATTAATATTATTGTTTTTTCGGAAAAGAACAAAACAAACAAATTGATAATTGCGATTGTTTCTCTTCTTTTCGGATATCAATCTATGGAATTTTTTATCTGTTATTCCGCTTGTACAGCTCCCATTGCGGTTTATTCGGCTTTTGTAATAATTACATTTTTACCCCCGCTTTTGCTTACATTGGTTTTTACAATTAAACAAAACAAAACCGACAAAACAATAACGCTTATATTTTTGCCGGCTGTTTTTTTATTGAGCTATTATCTTTTTGTAATACCTAATTTCGTTGTTACGGAATGTACGGTATTGTTTGCAGCTTACGATATGCCTTTGGGAGATTTGTACGGAGTTGTTTACTATTCCCCGATAATAATTTCGGTAATTTTGCTACTTAAAATGCTTTATAATCCTAATTATGAAAAAGAGAAAACAAATTTGATAATAATTCTTTCGGGAATTCTTTCTGCGTTTGTTCCCGTGGCATTAATAATTGCGGCTTTCCCTAATCTTATAGATTATGTTGAAAGTTTCTTTTGTAAATCGGCGTCGTTGATTGCAATTACATTATCGATTGTTGCAATTCGTAATAAAGAAAAACTTAAGGAAACGAAGAATGCAGAATAATATTTCGGAAACAATATTAAACATCTATTTGGAAATAGAAAACGGGTTTGTAATAGGGTTTAAAGCAAAGCCGTATGTAAGCGACGAAGGAGATCAAGAAAAAATAAAATTTTTACTTGAACACGCTAAACATGATTATGAAACCGCGTTCCATTTTGATGCTCCGCAAAATGAAAAAGGAGAATTTATGAGGTATAACAGTTTTGCTAAGTTGGAAAGGAGAGGAATGCATTTTCAATTGTTTGAAGAGATGTTCTTAAAATTTAACGTGCCTGAAAATCCCCTTATATGCGTTACCCCTGTAGTTGACGGTAAACTATTAATTAATAAATAAAAGAGGTGAAAAATGGATGAAAAAACAATTGTGGAAAAAGCGATTAACACCATCCGACTGCTTGCGGTTGACGGTGTACAGAAAGCTAAAAGCGGGCATCCGGGAATGCCTATGGGAATGGCTCCCGTTGTTTATACACTCTACAAAAAAATTATGAAACATAATCCTAAAAACTCCAAATGGCTAAATCGAGATAGATTTATTTTATCCGGCGGCCACGGAAGTATGTTGCTTTATTCAATACTTCATCTTTCGGGTTATGATATTTCTATTGATGACTTGAAAAACTTTAGACAATGGGGGAGTAAAACTCCCGGGCATCCGGAATTCGGTTTAACTGACGGAGTGGAAACTACAACAGGTCCGTTGGGCCAAGGATTTGCAAATGCCGTAGGTATGGCTGTTGCTGAAAAACATCTTGCAGCCATGTTTAACAAGGATGATATAAAATTATTGGATCATTATATTTTTGTGGAAGCCGGAGACGGCGATTTAATGGAAGGCCTTTCCCACGAAGCGGCATCTTTTGCCGGACACAATAAACTTGATAATCTAATTTTGTTTTATGATGATAATAAAATTACAATTGACGGAAGCATTGCTCTTTCGAATTCCGATGACCCCGTAAAACGATTCGAAGCTTATAATTGGCACGTTCAAACAATTGAAGACGGAAATGATTTGGAAGCAATTGAGCAAGCTGTGGATAATGCAAAAAAAGTTGCTGATAAACCGTCGATAATTATTACAAAAACCGTAATTGGTTATGGGAGCCCCAATAAACAAGGCACTGCCGCTTCTCACGGCGCCCCGCTCGGTGATGACGAAGTGGCTTTGGTTAAAGAAAATTTCGGGTTCCCGGTTAGTGAAAATTTTTATGTGCCTGACGAAGTAAAAGAGCATTTTGCCGATATAGTTTCCAAAGGTGAAAAAGAAGAAGAGGAATGGAATAAATTATTTGCCGTATATTCCGAAAAATATCCCGAAGATGCCGAATTATTCGGGAAAGTAATGAAGGGCAATTTTGGTGAAGCGTGGAAAGACCTTCTTCCTCATTTTGATAATTACGGCGAAGTTATGGCAACCAGAAATGCCTCGCACACAGTATTAAACGCCATTGCGCCTGAATTACCGACATTATTCGGGGGCTCTGCCGATTTAACCCCTTCCAACAATACGGATATAAAAGGGAGAGCGGATTTTTCACCAACTACTCCCGAAGGTGGATATATTCGTTTTGGAATTAGAGAATTTGCAATGGCTGCCATGATGAATGGAATGGCAATGTACGGAGGGGTAATTCCTTACGGCGGTACTTTTATGGTCTTTTCCGATTATTTGAGACCTGCAATCAGAATTGCCGCAATATCCAAGATAAAAACAATTTTTGTTTTTACACACGATAGCATCGGGCTTGGTGAGGATGGACCTACACACCAACCTGTTGAACATGCGGCAGCTCTTCGTTCAATTCCTGGAATGATTTACTTACGTCCCGCTGATGCCAACGAAACAGCATTGGCTTGGAAATATGCAATCGAGCATTCGGGAAGTCCGATAGCATTGGCTTTAACAAGACAAAAACTTTCAATAATTGACCGTAACAAATATGCCTCTGCGGAAGGGTTATACAAAGGGGCTTATATTATTAAGGATACGGAAGGGAAGCCTGATTTAATTATATTGGCTTCCGGCTCGGAAGTTGAAATATCTCTTGAAGCAGCAGAACAATTGGATTCCGAAGGGATTAAAACAAGAGTAGTTTCTTTTGCAAGTTGGGAAATATTTGATAAACAATCGGACAAATACAAAAACTCGGTTTTACCTGCCGAAGTAAAAGCCCGTTTATCTGTTGAAGCCGGCTTAAAATTCGGATGGGAAAAATATGTGGGCCTTGAAGGAGGGTCCATAAGTTTGGAACATTTCGGTGCTTCGGCTCCATATAAAAAACTCTATGAAGAATATGGTTTTACCGTGGAAAATATTATTGTTGAAGGGAAAAAGTTGATTAATAAGTAAAGGTATAAATAAAAATGCGGGATAATTTTCCCGCATTTTTATTATTTATAATTAACGATTTCAGTAAAAATTTTAAAATTGATCTTTGTAATTTTAATTATTTCTTGTTGAAAAATATTAAAATTATCATATCCTAAAAATTTTGCAAATCCGTTTACATTCGTTTTATCTTTAACAATGGTATATCCTTTTTTATTATAATAGTTATGCATACTCAACAATATCCTTTTTAAAGTAATATGATTGGTTAAAAGAGTTTTTAATTGTTCCTTTTCTTGTGGAAAATTATTTAAAAGAACTTCAACTTTTTTTGAATAATTTTTCCCAATTATCTTTGCCGCAATCTTAATGTTACGGTCAATGAAAGAGAGAATAATGTAATCCATTGTTAAAAAACCACCGATACTTTTTTTTAAATTAATGTTTCCCAAACCGGTTCGTTTAGGAGATTCTATTGATTTGTTATGCATTAATTTTATTGAACCGGAAGTAAAATGAATTTTTCTGTTTTGAAGTGTTGCTATTACAAGAAGTGTAAAATCGGAAAATAATTTTTTATTTCCGCATACCAAACTCATTTTAAATAATGTTTGGAACTCCCAATATTCCGCTCTTTCCGAAAGATATTTTTTATAATTTTCCAAATCCCAAACTAACAACGAGTTTTTACCTTCCGGTCGTAACCTAAAATCAATTTCAACATTAGGCAAAACATTTCTTGCGTTATCTAAAAATAATTGGAAATCCTCTTCCATCTTTTTTCTGTTGCCATGATTTTCAACAACAACAATTAAATCAATATCGGAAAAGAAATTCATTTCTTCACTGCCGAAACTCCCTAATGCGGCAACAAAATATTTATATCCTATTTTCTGAGCCTTTAAAATGCTTTGTAACTTAAACAAAAAAAACGAAGTTAATAATTGAGAAATATCTTCTTCGGTTATGAGATTAACGGCATATTGCAAGGCCAAAATAAATTTGAATTGTATGTATGAAAACTCATTAATGTTTTTCTGAGATATTTCTATAAATGCTTTTCGCGAAAGTATCAGATCAATTAAAGATTTATCAAACCTAAGCAAGTCAACGGCAATTTGAGAGAACTCGCAAATCATCAATAATTTATTAAAAAAATCCTTGTTTGCCAGTTCGGAATAGAGTATTGATTGAAATGAAGAATTCAGTGTGAATTTTACAAAATTTTCCAACACTTTATCCGGGGAACTAGAGTTTAACAAATAAGTTATCAAATGTTGTTCAATTTCCTCAAATAATTTAATTGTTTTGGAGTCGAAAGATTTTTCTACCGATAATCCGCTTCCGGTTCGCAAATATTCAATGTTCTTTTTCGCTCTTTTATTATTTTTAAAATTAATTTTATCGAATGAATAGCCGGGGTAATTATCTTCAATTTCAAAAATAGTGTTAAATACCTTTCGTACATTTTTTCTTTTTTGCATTAAGGCTTTTCTAAAATTCTTTGCGGAATTAAGGTTAAGGTATGTCGAAAGTTTTTCAATGGTGGTGTTTTCGTTAGGAATGGCGTGGGTTTGCGTATTATTTAATAATTGTAAAAAGTGTTCTGTTTTTCTGAAAAAGATATAAGCTTCCGATAGAATTGTGTATTCATCGTTAGTTATAATTTTTTCCCGTTTAAGTTCTTCCATGGCTTCAAGCGTATTAGGGGTTTTAAGTAAATCGTTCTTATATCCGTTTATTAACTGTAATGCTTGCACTGAAAACTCAATGTCTCTTATTCCACCCCAAAATGTTTTTACATTTGTATCGTCATTATGGTTCAGTTCAATTTTATATTTCATCTTCTTGATGGTTTTTAAAGGGGACGTGTTAAATAAATTACCGAAAACGTAACGATTCTTGAAATGAACAAAATTTTTATATAGCTCCTTATTGCCCGTAACGAAAGAAGCTTTTATTAACATCTGTTTTTCCCAAAGTTCGCCGCGGGTTTCGTAATAAATAATTGTATCGTTTAATGTGCGGGCAAGAGGTGAGAATTTTCCGTCCGGACGCAATCGGAAATCAACGCGGTATAAAAATCCTCCGTTTGTAATTTCCGAAGCATGTTTTGTGAAAAGTTGTATAGCTTGGTTAAGCAATTCAAAATATTCTTTCCCATTTTGCAGTTTTTTATTATTATCAAAAAAAACAATCAAATCTATATCGGAACTGTAGTTCAATTCTTTTCCTCCCATTTTACCAAGTGCAATGATTACATGCTTTTGCATAATAGGTGGGATATTGTAATTTGCAAAAACCGATGATAAAACAAAGTTAAAGAGGGAGGAAGTAATACCGAAAGCAAGAGCGGAGATTTCTTCGGTAGTTTCTTTAAGCGAAGCAAACCCCAAAATATCTTTGAGTCCGATTTTAAAAATAAATTTTCGTTGAATAAACTTTAAATATTCTGTAAATGCTTTTATGTCGTTGTGTCGCTTTTCCCCTTGCTCCAGTTCAATATTTAACATTTCTTCGGTTACCTGTTTGCTGAAAAAATTATCTTGCAGAGTCAAATAAATAAATTCGGGATTGCGGACAAGTATATCCGTAAGAAAATTACTGTATGACGCTATTGCGGTAACCGTTTCGATAAAATGAGGATAACGGGAACAGTCGGTAAAAAAAGAGCCCTTTTCAAAAATGGAATTGAAAATTCTGAATAAGTTAGCTTCCGATGTTTCGGTAAAAGCATGTACGGTTGCTTCCTTTTCAAAATCGGTGATTAGTTTATCAAGTTTTGACGGGGCAAGAAAACCTCCGGCATTAACAACAATTGTTTTAACAATCTCTTCCGAAAAGTGATATTTTTTTTCCAAGTCGGCACGTCAATTTTTGATAATGTACAAAGTTAATAAAATAAATTTAACGATGTTTTTTTGAGTGCTTTCGTAAGGAAGTTTTTCGTTTTTTTGTAAAACTCTTTTTATCGTGTTTATTTGTAATAATATTTTTT
>CAZTYP010000066.1:0-27555 GCA_964617555.1 uncultured Melioribacteraceae bacterium
AAGAAATTTGGGCGTAGATTACTTCTCAAATCAAGAACATAAAAGCACAAACATATTTATCCTTTTTTCTCATTTCCATTGGGATCATATTCAAGGATTTCCTTTTTTTCTTCCTGCTTACGACCCAAAAAGAAATTTAACAATTACAACCGTCGGAAGAAATGATAAATATTTCGATTTAAAATCCATTTTTGAAAACCAGATGAGAAAGGAATTTTTTCCGGTACCTCTCGAAAAGATGGGGGCAAAATTAAATTTTATTCAACAACCCGATAATGTATTAAAAAATAAAAACATTAGAATAACTTCCAGCGAACATAATCATCCGGGGGTTGCTTTTAGTTATCGTGCCGAAATTGAAGGAAAGGTAATTGTATATGTTACCGATGTTGAACATCAGGATGAAATTGATAAGCGCGTAGTTGAAATTGCCAAAGATGCCGATATACTTATTCACGAAGCACAATATACTCCGGAAGAACTGGAGATGCACAAAGGATGGGGACACAGCAGTTGGATGCAAGCAATTGAAGTTGCCAAAGCAGCAAACGTAAAAAAACTTTTTATTACTCATCACGATCCGGACCACGACGATCTTTTTTTAGATAATATAGAAAAAGAATGCAAAAGACATTTTGACAATGTTGAATTGGCAAAAGATAATTTGGAAATAGAGTTATAATTTGTTAAAACAAACAATATTTTGTAACTTATACAAAAAAAATAAACCCGAGGGGAATAATTTTATTTCAAAGCAAATGGGAAAAGACAATCAAATAAAATTTTTATATCGTTTTATCTTTCCTGAAAAGATAGAAGTCTCATTCGAAGTTAAAATCAATTCCAAAACATTACTTATTGAAAATGATGTTTCATACATAAAAAACGATTGGGCAAAATTGGAAAATTTCAGATGTCCGAATTGCCCGTTGGATAAATCCAAACACGAATATTGTCCCTTAGCTCGCAATCTTGCCGGTGTATTAAATTTCTTTAATTCTCTTCCCTCATACAAAGAAGCAACAGTTTCCGTTGAAACAAATGAACGCATTACATATAAAAACACCACAGTACAAGTGGGTGTGGGAAGTTTACTGGGAATTATTATGGCAAGCAGCGGCTGCCCAATAATCGGAGTACTTCGCCCGTTGGTACGGTTTCATCTCCCCTTTGCCTCTTTGGAAGAAACCGAATACAGAGTTTTTTCAACTTATGTTTTTGCCCAATATTTTAAATATATTACCGGCGGAACCCCAGACTGGAATTTGGAAAAGCTGAAACAAGCCTACGAACAAATTCAAATTGTTAACAGAAGCATTGTAAACAAACTTTCCGATATTGAACTTAACGACACAAGTAGAAATGCCGTTGTAACACTCAGTAGTTTTGCAGAGTACATTATTTTTAATCTTGAGGATAAAGAATATATTCATTTAAAAGATATTTTTAATTCTTTCGGGGAATCGTCATCCGATATTGAATTAAGTTCCCGCACCCTTTTGGAAAGAGAAACCGAAGAATAGAATCCAGAATTATCACTATATATATTTTACCGTCATACATTCCATATTTTCGGGTAAAAATTAGTTCCCCTTTTTTTCATCATCTTTAATTTCCGTAAATTCAACTTCTTCTATATCTTCTTTGCGTATTACCTCAACGGAGAAATTAGCAACTAACCCGGCAAGAGCACCTACGGCAGCCATTATCGGAGCGGCAATAATCCCTATTACACCGATGGTCATTGGTATTTCAATAAATGTTCGCCCTTCCGAATCTTTAATAATAATTCTCCTTACATTTCCTTCTTTTATTATCTCTTCAATTTTGCCTAAAAGTTCTTTCCCTTTAACATTAAATTCCATTTTGCCTCCCGATTGATTTTGAAATAAGATGCAACAATTTACGGAAAATTTCAAAAAAAAAGTCGTATCACCCTTAAGTAATACGACTTTAAATTATAATAAAATATTATTGTTATCTGTAGAATTGATACCTATTATCAACAATATCGGCTTCTTCTTTTATTTTTTCGAGCCATTGAGAATATAAAGCTGATTTTTTACGATTCAGCAACGAAGTTCTGATCGCACTTTTTTGTAATGAAAACGAAGTTGAATCGAACGGAGTTTTACTTGTAACTTTAATAATATAGCTTCCTCTCATACCTTTAAACGGATCGGAAATTTTATTAAGCGGAAGCTCAAAAGCTTTTTGAGAAAACGCATAATCTCTACCAACGGATGAAATAGCCGAACCTATTGTAAAATTAATTGCCGATGAGACTTGGGCTTTAGGATAAATCTCTTTCGCAATATTAAAATCTCCGTTTTCTCCCAATTTTGCTCTAATCTCTTTTGCTATCTCCAATTCCTTATTACTTCTTGCCTCTTTTCTTACGGCAAGCTCAATCATTCCTTTTATTTCGTCAATAGGTTTATAGCCTTCTTCTTTTATATCGGAAATTATTGCAACAACATATCCTGAAGGGAATTTGAATACGGGAGTAATATCACCGAGGTCATTATCAAAAACAAAAAGAATAAGTGAACGGTTTGAACCCAATCCGGGAATTGCAGCGGAAGATTTTCGTAATTCCGGACTTTCCAAAACTTGATAATCAAGTTCTTTAGCCGATTTTTCAAATCCGTTTTTATCGGCTAAATATTGGAAATCACTTGCATTTTCATTAACTCTATCTATTGTGGTAGGCGAAGCTGTAATTTTATTTACTATTTTTTCTACAACAAATTTTTTATCGGTTTTATCTTTTACAAGAATAATATGCCAACCGAATTGTGATTTTACCGGCTTGAGAATTCTGCCCACTTTTCCGTTAAAAGCTGCTTTTTCGAACGGCTTAACCATCTGTCCTTTTCCGAACCAGCCTAAATCACCGCCTACTTTTCCGCTGCCCGGATCTTCCGAGACTTCTTTGGCTGTTTGAGCAAAATCGGCACCGGCTTTCAATGCTCTGTAAACGGAATCGGCTTTTGCTTTGTTCTTAATAAGAATATGTGAAGCCTTTACAAATTTTTCTTTCGACTTAATTTTCTTTTCTAATCTATATAATATATATCCTTCGGCAGTAAGAACAGGCCCAATAAAACTGCCGTTTTTAGCCGAAGCAAGTAAACTTTGGGCTTCTGCGGGTATTGCCGTTATTTGCAAAGTATCCTTGGAATAAGGTTCGTCGGAATAGATATCCACATACGTTTTAAATCCGCTTGTATCGGTTTTAACTTTTTTAAGAATTGCTTCCAAGTTTTTCCTTACGGCAACAGTATCGCCGTGAGAAGGGGATGTTCTGAAAAAGACATATTTGATTTTTCTTGTTTCTTCCTGTTTGTAATTCTCTTTATTCTTCTCGTAATATTTTTCTATTTCCGCTTCGGTAGGTTTAATTGTAGTATCTTGTAATAACGGCATCGAAACCAAAATATAATCCGCATTCATTCTTATGTTATCTTCATTAAATTTTCTTTTAACTTCATCATCGGTAACAAAAGCGGCGGCATTAACCAAAGAGGCTAACTTTTCTTGCAATAATTGTTGACGCACTTGATCTTCCAATTGAAGCACGGCATTTTTATTTTGCGGGTCTCTCAAAGCGGCATCGTAAGCTTCTCTGTTAAAGCGTCCGGTGGAATCTATAAAATACTGCGTTACAAACTGAGGAGGATTAGGGCCTAACAACACATCTTTTATCTCTTCGTCGGATACGGTTAAACCGAATTCCTTGATTTTTTGTTCAATCAACTTTTGGCTTATAACACTTTGCCAAACCTGTTCGCGAAATTGGTCCATTTGATTTTCCGGAATATCCTTTCCGGTTTGCTGAACTTGATATTCTTTATATCTATCCAAAGTATTTGCAAATTCTTGATAGGTGATTTTTTCACCGTTTACTTCACCTATATCATTACTTCTTCTACCAATGGCTTGCGATATCTTTGAATCAGAAAGAACCATAAACAGCACAAATAACCCGCCAACAGTAACTATGAACCACGGAGCAAGACTCCTCATTTTGGCCATCATTCCCATAATTTCAACATCCTCCAAATAACTATATTTTTAAATAAAACAAATCTAAATTTAGTGAGAGTATTTTCTAAAATCAATTAAATTACTCACCCCTTAAAATGGTAAGTTGTTTAATTTCAACAAAATATACATATCTGAGAAGTATGATTAACAACTTTTGTTTTATAACGGTATTTAAGCAAGTATAAAAGGGAGGTAAAGATGAGTAAAAAGAAGTTACACACAGACCGGAAAATTCTTAAAAATCAATTGCAATTATTTCTTTGTTGCTTTTACCGTAGCATAGTTCTTACGAAACTTGTTATTAATTACATCTGAGTTTTGCTTTTATTTTGGACAGATATAATTATTTTGCTTGTATATAAAAATTAAAATATGTTGCTGTTGTTTTAATTAGGAAATAGAAGTAATTTTAAATAAAAACTTATTCCATTAAAAAAGGAGGAACAATGCCTACTACAAAAGAAAATCTTGAAACCGCATTTGCCGGAGAAAGCCAGGCAAACCAGAAATACAGAGCATTTGCAGCGAAAGCTGAAAAAGACGGATTTCCGAATATTGCCAAATTATTTCGAACTACGGCAGAAGCCGAAAAAATTCATGCCGAGGGGCATCTGAAAGCTTTGGATATGGTAAACTCTACAGTTGAAAATCTTAAAGCGGCTATTGGCGGTGAAACTTATGAATTTGAAGAGATGTACCCTCCGATGTTGAAACAAGCCGAGGCGGAAGGTCATAAAGCAAAAAAAATGTTTAAATGGGCTGTGGAAGCCGAAGCAATACACGCACAACTTTATACCCTTGCTCTTAAAGCAGCGGAAGAAGGGAAAGATTTGGAAGTTTCCAACTTTTACCTCTGTCCGGTTTGCGGACATATAGAATTTGGTGAAGCCCCCGAAAATTGTCCTATATGCGGTGTCCCCGGCAGCATGTATGTTGAAGTATAAATTACTTATAAAAAAAAGCAATGCGGGCAATCAGGGAGCCCGCATTATACTTTTTCATCTTTATTACCTCCGTAAAAACTCGACTAACAGCAATCAATTTTGTAACTTTAACAGTTAATTATAATTTAAAAGGATTTATATGAAACTTAAAATTATTGCCGCAATGGCACTGGTGTTGCTTTTTATGGGTTGCAGTAAAAGAAGCAAAAACCCATTATTAAAAAAATGGATGACCCCTTTTGAAACCCCTCCTTTTGACGAGATTAAAGAAGAAGATTATCTTCCGGCTTTTTACGAAGCAATTAAAATGCACAACAAGGAGATCAATATAATTGTAAACAATACAGCCGAACCGACTTTTGAAAATACGATTGCGGCACTGGATAACAGCGGCGAAATGTTAAAACGGGTTAGCAGAGTTTTCGGGGCAATGAACGAAGCAATGAACAACAAAAAAACTCAAGCCGTTGCAAAAGAAATTTATCCCAAACTTTCCGAACATAACGACAACATAAAAATGAATGCAAAGTTATTTGCAAGAATCAAATTTTTATACGACAAAAAAGACGAATTAAATTTAACAACCGAGCAAACTATTGTTCTTAAAAATTATTATAACGATTTTGTTCGTGGCGGTGCAAACTTAAACAAAACCGACAAAGAAAAACTAAAAAAGATAAACAGCGAACTCTCTTCCCTTTCCATAAACTTCGGAGATAATGTTCTAAAAGAAACAAATAAATTTGAACTGGTAATAGATAATAAAAAAGATTTGGCGGGATTGCCAGAAAGCGTTATTACAACTGCATCGGAAACGGCAAAAGCTCGCGGACACGAGGGGAAATGGGTTTTTACAATTCAGAAACCAAGCATGATTCCTTTTATTCAATATTCTCCGAACAGGAAATTGAGAGAAAGAATTTATACCGCATATTTTATGAAGGGAGACCACAACGATAACCTTGACAACAAAAAAATTCTTGTAAAAATGGCAAATTTGCGTTTACAAAGAGCAAATTTATTGGGGTATAATTCCCATGCGGAATATGTACTTGACGAACAGATGGCAAAAACCCCGGATAATGTATACGCATTATTAAACAAAGTGTGGAAACCCGCCGTAAAAAAGGCAAAAGAAGAACGTGCAGAAATGCAAAAAATTATAAACAAAGAAGGAAATAATTTTAAACTTGCACCGTGGGATTGGTGGTATTACGCAGAAAAAGTAAAAAAGGAAAAATACGATTTCGACGAAAACGAAGTACGGCCCTATTTTGAAGTAAACAATGTTATCAAAGGGGTATTCGGATTGGCAACGGCATTATGGGGCATCAAGTTCGAAGAACGACACGATATCCCTAAATATCACCCCGACGTAAAAGTTTTTGAAGTAAAAGAAGCCGACGGAAAACATATAGGAATTTTATATACGGATTATTTTCCGCGTAAAAGCAAACGTTCGGGGGCTTGGATGGACGAATTTCGCCGCCAATATAAAAAAAACGGCAAAACCGTTACTCCGGTTATTTACAATGTGGGTAACCTTTCCAAACCTACCGGCAACAAGCCGGCATTGCTCAGTATTGACGAAGTGTTAACGCTTTTTCACGAATTCGGACATGCGATGCACGGGATGCTATCCGAATGTACTTACGAATCAGTTGCCGGTACGGAAACTCCGCGCGATTTTGTTGAGTTCCCTTCGCAAGTTATGGAAAATTGGGCTTTACATCCCGATATATTGAAAACATATGCCAAGCATTACAAAACCGGGAAAATCATTCCGCTTGAACTTGTAAAAAAAATCGAAAACTCATCAAAATTCAACCAAGGCTTTGCCACAACGGAATATCTTGCCGCATCATTTTTGGACATGGATTGGCACACCATTACCGCTCCGGTTACATTAAACGCAAACGAATTCGAAAAAAATTCGATGAACAAGATAGGGTTGATACCGGAAATTTTACCGAGATACCGCAGCACATATTTTAATCATATTTTTGCAGGTGGATATTCCGCCGGCTATTACAGCTACATTTGGGCTGAGGTTCTTGATGCGGATGCTTTTGCGGCATTTAAAGAAACGGGAAACGTGCTTGATTATAATCTTGCATCCAAATACAGAAAATATATTCTTGCAAAAGGCGGTTCGGAAGATTCGATGGAACTTTATAAAAAATTCAGAGGTAAAGACCCCGATATTACGGCATTGCTGGAAAGACGCGGATTAAAATAATATTATTTAATAATCACAATAAATTTCTTTTTTTATCAGAAACCATAAAGTTTTAAATGAATAAAGCTTTATGGTTTTTTTATTATAATTTTTATCAAAATAATCATGCATTAAAATTCACATCGGCGGAATATTCTCAAAACTTCCTATTTATTCTATAATTTTTTTAAGATTTCTCAATAAAAAGTCTTAGATTTGTTTAATATTTTTAAATTAAATTTGCTTTTATTCAGGAGGAATGATGGCTGTAATAAGACCCTTTAAAGGACTAAGACCCGACCCTCGAGTAGCACATCTTGTTGCAAGTGTTCCTTACGACGTTGTTAACAGAAAAGAAGCTGCGGAGTTGGCAAAAGATAATCCCGTTTCGTTTTTACGTGTAACCCGTTCCGAAATTGAGTTGGACAAAAACATTGACGCTTATTCCGACGAAGTTTACCAAAAAGCGGCGGAAAACATGAAACGTTTAATAAAAGAAGCTCCGCTTATTACGGACGATGAAGCAAGGTTTTATATTTACAGATTAATCTGGAAAGATGTTACCCAGGTCGGTATTGCGGCAACTTTTTCCGTTGAAGATTACAACAACGATGTAATTATGAAGCATGAAAAAACACGCAGAGCAAAAGAAGACGACAGAACAAAACACATTGTTACAACAAACGTGCAAACCGGAGCGGTTTTTTTAACATATAAAGGTGTTCCCGATGTAAACGATTTAGTTGAAAAAACCATGAACAATAACGAACCTGTTTATGATTTTACAACCAACGACGGTGTTACACATACCCTCTGGATTATGCCTAAAGAAGCAAACGATGTTATTCAATACGAAATAGGAAAAGTTAAACATCTTTATATTGCCGACGGGCATCACCGTGCGGCAAGTGCAAGCCGCGCACAAAAAGTTAAGATGGAAGAAAATCCCAACCATACCGGTGATGAAGAATACAACTATTTTATGGCTGTGCTTTTCCCTGCCGAGCAACTTAAGGTATTGCCTTATAACAGAGTTGTTTTCACTTTGAACAACAACACCGAAGAAGAATTTTTCGAAAAAGTTAAAAAGAATTTTACCGTTGAAGAAACAAACACTCCTTCTCCAAAGGAAAGAAAAAATTTCGGAATGTATATCAATAAAAAATGGTACAAACTTAAACCGAATGAAAACGTAATACCCGGCGAAACCGTGGGGGAAAAATTGGATGTCTCAATTCTCCAAAACTTTTTACTTGAACCTGTGCTCGGTATTTCGGACCCGCGAACTGATAATAACATAGATTTTATCGGGGGAATACGCGGCACGGAAGAATTGGAAAAACTTGTAGATTCCGGAACCGCAAAAGTTGCTTTCTCTCTTTATCCCGTAAGTGTAAACGATTTAATGAATATATCCGATGCGGGTGAAACCATGCCCCCGAAATCAACATGGTTTGAACCGAAATTGCGAGACGGTCTTGTTGTGCATACAATTTGATTTTTAAATAAATAATTGAAGGAAATAACAAATGGAAAAACGAATTTATAATTTCAGTGCCGGTCCCGGGGTTTTGCCCGAAGAAGTTTTACTTGAAGCACAAAAAGATTTATACTCATACAAAGGAGAAGGCTTATCGGTTATGGAAATGAGTCACCGTTCAAAAACTTACGGACAAATAATAACCGAGGCGGAATCGGATTTACGAAAACTGTTAAATATCGGTGATGACTATGCCGTCCTTTTTTTGCAAGGCGGGGCAACGTTACAATTTTCGATGGTTGCTTTAAACCTAATGCCTCCGGCAAACAAAGCCGATTACATCAATACGGGTGCATGGTCTAAAAAAGCAATCAAGGAAGCCAAAAGAGTTGGCGAAGTTAATATTGCCGCTTCTTCAGAAGATGCTAATTTTAATTATATTCCCAAACAAAACGCACTTAATTTAACTCCGGATGCATCGTATGTTCATTTTACTTCCAACAATACAATCTTCGGAACTGAATTTAAAACGGAACCTGAAACCAACGGAGTTCCTCTTGTTTGCGATGCATCTTCCGATATTTTAAGCAAACCGATAGAGGTTACCAAATACGGTTTGATATACGCGGGAGCTCAAAAAAACATGGGGCCTGCCGGCGCCGCTCTTGTTATTATCAATAAGTCGCTGCTCGAACGTTCCTCCGATGATTTGCATACTTACTTGAATTACAAAACCCATGTGGAAAAAGGCTCTATGTACAACACACCCCCGACTTTTACAATTTATATTATGGGGTTAGTTTACAAATGGTTGTTGAACAAAGGCGGTTTGGAAGTGATGCAAAAAACAAATGAAGCCAAAGCAAAAATGCTTTACGATGCAATTGATAACTCCGACGGATTTTACAAAGGAGCCGCTGCCGTGGAAGATCGTTCACTTATGAATGTTACATTCAATTTAAGAAGCGAAGAACTTGAGAAAAAATTTGTTGCCGAAGCTGCCGAAAAAGATCTTTCGGGATTGAAAGGACACCGCTCCGTTGGCGGTATCCGCGCATCTATATATAATGCGTTCCCTACCGAAGGCGTTGAAAAATTAGTGGATTTTATGACTGACTTTAAAGCAAACAATTAATTTATTTGTTTCCTCCCGTTAAATCGGGAGGATTTTTTTATAACAAATTTTGATAATTATGAAAAGTATTAACCCTGCAATAATATTTTTGCTTTTCTCGTTTTTTTCAATATTCACAGGGTGTTCGGAAGAACCGAAGCTGGAACTCTTTAACCCGCAGGCATTTGCATATGCCATGGATAACGGTTGGGAAGTTAATGCTTCCGTAAACGCAAAAGGATTTGCTCAAGTTAAAGACGTTAATACGGAGTTATATCATTTATCTCTCAATTACAAAGTAAATCTTTATTCTTCTGAAGATACCGTCTTTAATGCCGATTACGATTCCGTAACTGATTCTGTTGTTGAAAGAACAACGGATATCCAGATTGAAACACAACTTCAGTTGGATAGCGGATTTTCAAAAGGCAATTATTCCCTGGAATTTATTGTGGAAGACGAATACTCACATACAAAAGATACACTTGTTACAAAATTCATTCTTGATTAATAAAACGGACTTTTCCCGTCCGTATATTAAAATCAATCCGTAAAAAATTAATCCTATTTATTAATTGTGCATCTTATAAAACTGTATTAAATTAAAAATTGACTAATCGTAAAATATCCGGCATACGGAAATAATGAATAAATTTGAATTAATATCCGGTTACAAACCGGCGGGAGACCAGCCAAAAGCCATTGAGGAACTTACCAAAGGAGTACTCAACGGTGAGAAACACCAAGTTCTGCTCGGCGTTACGGGCAGCGGAAAAACTTTTACAATGAGCAACGTAATTGCCAACGTAAATAAACCCACTTTGATTATCTCGCATAACAAAACTCTTGCCGCACAACTCTATTCCGAGTTTAAATCGTTTTTTCCCAATAATGCCGTGGAGTTTTTTATCAGCTATTATGATTACTATCAACCCGAAGCATATGTGGTAAAAAACGATTTATACATTGAAAAAGATTTTTCGATAAACGAAGAGATAGACAGATTGCGCCTTAAAGCAACCACGGCTTTAATTGAAGGACGAAACGATGTAATAATTGTTGCAAGCGTAAGTTGTATTTACGGCATAGGTGCTCCGGACCAATATGCACGACAAATAACTTTTGTACGGAAAGGAGATATTCTTAACAGAAAAGATTTTATGCGTAATCTTATAGATATTTATTACACACGCAACGATGCCGATTTTGTGCGAGGAACATTTAGAGCACGCGGAGATGTAATTGAAATTATTCCCGCTTATCAATACGAGGAAGCAATACGAGTTGAGTTTTGGGATGACGAAATCGAACGGATTTCCATAATAGAAGCATTAACCGGCAAAGTAATTCGAGAAGTTGATTCCGCCGCTATTTATCCCGCTAAGTATTTTGTTACAACCAAAGAACAGGTAAATTCCGCAATTAAAACCATTGAAGCGGAATTAAAGGAACGTCTGGAATATTTTTGGAGCGAGGAAAAATATCTTGAAGCCCAAAGATTGGAGCAACGTACACGATACGATATCGAAATGATGAGGGAAATAGGATATTGTTCCGGAATAGAGAATTATTCGCGGCATATGGACGGAAGGCCTCCGGGCTCGCGTCCCGCTTGCTTATTTGATTACTTCCCCGATGATTACCTCTTAATTATTGACGAATCTCACGTTACGGTTCCACAAATAAGAGGAATGTACAACGGAGACCGTTCCCGTAAATTAACTTTGGTTGAACACGGCTTCAGACTTCCCTCTGCCCTTGATAATCGTCCGTTAAAATTTGATGAATACGAGCAATTAACGAATCAAGTTATTTACGTATCCGCCACACCGGGTGATTATGAACTTGAAAAAACCGGCGGAGTTTTTGTAGAACAAATTATTCGTCCTACGGGACTACCTGACCCTGAAATATGCGTGCGTCCGGTAAAAACACAAATTGACGACCTGCTCGGAGAAATACGTATCAGAGTTGATAAAAACGAGCGCGTATTGGTAACAACGCTAACAAAAAAGATGGCGGAAGATTTAACCGACTACCTCGAAAATCTTGCAATTCGTGTTAAATATATTCACAGCGATATAGATTCTCTTGAGCGTGTTGAGATAATCAGAGATTTGCGCATGGGCGATTTTGACGTACTTGTCGGGGTTAACCTTTTACGCGAGGGGTTGGACTTACCTGAAGTTTCACTTGTAGCAATTATTGATGCAGACAAAGAAGGATTTTTACGCAGCGAACGGTCTTTGATGCAAACAGCCGGCAGAACCGCAAGAAATGCTGACGGTAAAGTAATTATGTATGCCGATAAAATTACACGTTCAATGAAAAAAACAATAGACGAAACAAACCGCAGAAGAAAATTGCAAATGGAATATAACAGAAAACACGGCATTACTCCCAAAACAATATTCAAAAGCAAAGACGAAATTATGCAATCAACATCAATTGCGGATATGCGTAACAAAAAAGATGAATTTGAAAAAGCATCTTTCTCTAAGGTTGCCGAGCCGGTAATAAAATATATGTCGAGAGAACAACGCCTTGATTTAATTAAAGAAATGACGAGAGAGATGAAACAAGCCGCAAAAGATTTGGAATTTGAAAAAGCGGCTTTCCTACGTGACGAAATAGAAAAACTGCAAAAAATAATAAAATAAAAAAACTGCAAACCAAAATCTCCGTACACAATTCTGTAATTCACGGGTGGTTTGTTTCTTTCATGCGGATTGTATAAATTATAATTTAACTTTCATTAAAACAAAAGACAATTGAATAAAATCCGGTTGCAATATCTTAAATCGATCACTTTTTTTTATCTCTTTACGGCTGCAGCTGTATACGGACAAAGTAATATGGTAAAAGGGTCGTTTATATATCCTTCCGAAATTAAAAACGGAGAGTACAAACAGGAAGTATCTCTTATACTTGCCAAGTTGCCGGAAGAACAAATAGAA
Source organism: uncultured Melioribacteraceae bacterium (assembly GCA_964617555.1). Taxonomy (GTDB): domain Bacteria; phylum Bacteroidota; class Ignavibacteria; order Ignavibacteriales; family Melioribacteraceae; genus 1-14-2-50-31-20. The sequence continues at coordinate 12,764 of CAZTYP010000066.1, forward strand.
GCAACAAGCTCGTGGATTTATGCCCCTCTCTTTTCCTATCATGCAAAATACGGCTTACCTTACGGATTTAATTTGCGCGGTAGTGCTTCCACAAATATTATTACATTCTACTTTAAAGGAGGCGCACAGTGGGGGTACAGTTTTAACAACGTAACATTTTCCGTTAACGGAGATGTTGCTTATTGGTTCGGACAACTAAAACATTTTGGATTTAACAGTGCCGTTAAAGCATGGAGCGGCTATACCACCCTTTCAATGGGAATTGCTTTTGAAAAATTCACACTCACATTTCAAACCGAAGCGAATTATCTGTTGTCGCTTACTCAAACCGTTGACGATATTGAAACAAACACGGGTAACAATCAAAACCTCTTAGCCGGCTTTGGTTTTTCGGTTTTTATTGAGCAACCTGTTTGGAAAGATAATTTTATGACAATAGGCGTTAAGTTTAATCGTGCCAAATATTATTGGCCCGCTTGGGCTGTGTTCCCTTCGTGGGACAGATACTTTTTTATTCCTGAAGTATTTGTAGGATTCGTATTATGAGAAAATATTTTCCCTTTATATTGTTGTTGTTTTTTCTTCTTTCCTGCACGGAAGAAATTTTAACGGATCCGGAATATTCAGACGGCTCGCTGTTAACCGGAAAGTTACCGATACCCGAAACTCTTAAAACACGTATTGAGGGAATTTATAAAATTTCCGACGGAGCAAACTATTTCGGGAATGAAGTTGCATTAAAATGGCGAGGCAAAAAACTTGCGGTTTACGGTTCTAAAAACGGGACTTATTTTTTGTTGAACGGAGCCACAAAAGATTCCGTTTTCTATTTTGAAGGAACATGGAGACACATGCAAAGTTTAAATACCGGATTACTCCGTTTAAAAATAAATAGAGCAAACGGTGCTCTTGATATTTGGCAAAACTCTGTTACCGAAAAATCCGTTAAACTTACCGGCTCTTTCGGCGTGGGAAGCAGTCCTAACACGGAAATTCTAAAACTCACATATTCCCGTCCTTTAAGCAATAGTACCGAAAGTAAAAACTTTTTGATTATCTCACACAGGGGCGGAGTTCGCAACTCGGATAATATCGGGATTTCCGAAAACAGTATTGAAATGATTGGGAAAGCGGAAGAACTTGGAGCAACAGGAATTGAAATTGACATAAAATTAACAAAAGACAATGTTCCAATTCTTTATCACGACCCCGATATTAATTTACGATTGGTGCAGGAAGCTCCCATCTGGGGCCCGATTGAAGAATTTACATTTTCGGAGATAAGAACATTTCTCAGATTGGTAAACGGCGAAAGAATTCCAACATTAATGGAAGCATTAAATTTTACGCTTACAAAAACAAAACTGCGCTTTGTTTGGCTTGATATGAAATCGGATAAAAATGCAATGGCTCTCGTTATCCCAATACAACAGGAAATTATGAGATTGGCAAAATCGATGGGAAGAGATTTAACCGTTGTAATCGGTTTACCTACCAAAGAAAAAAGAGATTTTTTTATGGAATACCCAGACTATCAAAATATTGAATCTTTGAACGAAGGCACAGTGGAAGATGTTCATAAAACAAATTCTTATGCATGGGGTCCTCGCTGGACAATGGGAACACAAACCGCAAAAGTTGAACAGATGCACTCCGAAGGAAGAATTGCAATTACCTGGACACTTGATCAAACTGAATTTATTTCAAAATTTATTAAGAAAAGTAAATTTGATGGCTTTGTTACAAATTATCCTACAATAGTGGCTTATTATAATTATGCACGATAAATTAATTAAAATATTGTTTGTTACATCTCTCTTTTTTTCGCTTACATTTATAAATGTTAACGGACAGCAAAACGATTCGCTTTATCATTTTAATCTTGATGCAGGTGTGGGACCGGCTTTCTATTTAACCGATATGAATTACGAAAACATTTACAGCAACTATCCGTTTGTCTTTACATTCAGAGTGCTTTGGAAACCCGAGCATCTTTTACAATTAGGGCTGGAGTTCGGCTCACTTCCTCTTTTTTATTTGGAAAAGAAATTTTACGATACCATGTTCGGGAATACCGAAACAAAACTTTCGTTAAAGTCCGTTCCCATTATGGGTGTTTTTTCAATGGAGATTCTTAAAAATTTTGAAATTATCGGAGGAATAGGCGGGTTTGTCCTTTTTTCGGAAGTCTCATCATTTAACAATCATGTAGTAAATACCAGTTGGAGCAACGCATACGAACTGGGAGCTTCATACTTATATCCGCTTAAAAACAATCTCAAAATCGGGGGTGAAGCAAAAACATATTACATAGCCCGTTTGGAAAACTACGATGTTGTTATTCATTTTACGATGCGATATACATTCTATTCTTATTAATTTTCATGTTTATTAAATTGAAACGAATTAAAAAAAGAGGCCCCATATTTCTTCTGTTAATTGTTGCCCTTGCAACTTTTGCATTACTTCCTCAATTGCCTATTCCCCTATGCGGTAATGCGGATTATCCCGTCTTCCAAAATAAACCGAAAATTTCGGGCGGAAAAATAATTTTTGTAAGCGACACTCAAGAACCGATTTGGATAGAAAGATTTTGGCTGAAAAAAAATCGTAATATCGAAGCACGAAATTTAATATGCAACGAAATCGTAAAAGAAAATCCAACTGCTGTAGTGCACTTAGGCGATATAGTTGCGTTTGGTTATAAGGAAACAAGCTGGGACCCGATAGATTCATGCTTATATAAACTTAAAAGAAAAGGAATCCGGTTTTATCCTACGCTCGGCAATCACGAAGAAATGATTTTTTCTTCGACAGGAGAAAAAAAATTCTCACAAAGATTTCCGTTCTTTTCAAAAACCGGATACACCGTTAAAGCCGGAAACATTAAAATAATTCTTCTCAATTCAAACTTTTCCGATATGACAAAGGACGAAATTGATAAACAACAACACATGTACAAAGATGAATTAAAAACAGCGGAACACGATACGACAATAAATTTTGTAATTGTAGCGACACACTATTCCCCTTTTACAAACAGTAAAATTGTTTCTCCGTCTAAAAAGGTTCAAGAATTTTTTGTGCCTCCTTTTTTAAAATCTAAAAAAGCAAAATTATTTTTAAGCGGACATGCTCATGCGTTCGAACATTTTAAACACGGAGGCAAAGATTTTCTTGTAATCGGCGGAGGAGGCGGGCTTCAGCAACCGTTGCTTACCGGGATTGATGAAAGATGGAAAGATTTCTACGACAGCAAATCTTCTAAACGTATGTTCCATTTTTTGCAATGCGCAACAATAGAAGATACAATAATAATTAATGTTAATATGATTAATAAAGCCTTTACAGGGTTTTACAAAACATATGAGCTGAAATTTCCCCTAAAATAAAGAGAAAAAGGAATCCGATCGGGAATTAATGCTCCTTTTTTACTCGGATTACCACAACAAAAATCCATTTCTAATAAATTTAAAAAATTTGTATTTTTTGAAAATCATTTAAAATTATTATGAGAAATGCCTATGTACAATTCAATAGTAATGGTTAAACAAGTGCCCGATACGGCAAACATTTCCGGCAAGGTAATGAAAGACGACGGGACTGTAAACAGAGCTAAACTGCCGGCTATTTTTAATAACGAAGATAAAGAAGCCTTGGAACTTGCTTTGCAAGTTAAAGAAAAATACGGCGGAACCGTTACCGTAATTACAATGGGTCCCCCGAGAGCAGCCGACATTTTAAAAGATTCCCTCTATATGGGAGCTGACAAAGCATATCTTATAAGCGATAGAAAATTTGCGGGAGCCGATACACTTGCAACTTCTTATGTATTAAGCGAAGCAATTAAACACATCGGCAACTTTGATTTTGTTTTTGCAGGCAGACAAGCTATTGACGGAGATACCGCACAAGTTGGACCGCAAACGGCGGAAAAGTTAAATCTTTCTCAAGTTACTTACGTAGAAGAGATTGAAAAAGTAGAAGATAATGTTGCTCGCATCAAAAGAAAAATTGACGGCGGACAAGAAATTGTAGAAGCACAACTTCCGCTTCTTCTTACGGTAATTAAAGGTGGTCAGAAACCGCGTCCTTTCTCTGCCAAACGGGTAATGAAATATAAAAACGCCAAAACTCTTCTCGATCTGGAGAAAACGGCTAACGAAAATTCGTTACTAAACCTTGATGAATTAATTCAAGAATATAAAGACAACGATTTATATATTGAAACGCTCTCCGTTGCGGATATTCCGGGGATAGATGAAACAAGAATAGGTCTCCACGGCTCACCGACAAAAGTACATAAGGTGGAATCGGTTGTACTTTCGGGCGGCGAAGCAGTTACCGTAGAACCAACCAAAGAAGGCATTGGTGCTTTAATTGATGAATTGTTGAACGATCACATTTTAGGGTAATGAATATGGAAAATAAAACAAATGAAGTTTGGGTTTTTGTTGAGCAACGGGACGGGAAAGCCGCCGATGTTTCGCTGGAACTTTTAAGTAAAGGACGAAAACTTGCCGACAAACTCAACGGACCATTAAAAGCTATTGTGTTGGGAAACAATACAACCGAACTTGCAGAATTAACTTTCAAATACGGCGCCAACTCTGCAATTGTAATTGATCATCCCGCTTTGGAAAAATACAGACCTTTACCATACAGCAGAATGATTAGCAAATTGGTAAACGAACGAAAACCGCGTATCGTCCTTTTTGGAGCTACGGTTATTGGTCGCGGTCTTGCACCGCGTGTTGCTTCCAATACCGTAAGCGGTTTAACCGCCGATTGTACGGAACTGCAAATTGAGGATGTAACCTATCTTAAAAAAGAATATAAAGATTTACTTCTCCAAATCCGTCCGGCATTTGGCGGAAATATTATTGCCACAATTATCACTCCAGATAATCCCGTTCAGATGGCAACCGTTCGAGAAGGAGTAATGGAAAAACACGAAATTGAAAATCCTAATCCCGTTAATATTGAAACCATTGAATATATTGAAGATGCTACCGATGACTTGGTTAAAATAGTTGAACAATATCGTGAAGAAAGCAAAGTTAATCTTAAAACCGCTCCTATTATTGTTGCCGGAGGTTACGGACTAGGGAGCAAAGAGAACTTTAAACTTATTCACGATTTAGCTGCAGCCGTCGGAGGCGAAGTTGGCGGAAGCCGTGCTGCTGTTGATGCCGGCTTTGTTGAGCACGAAAGACAAATCGGACAAACCGGCGTTACGGTGCGTCCTAAATTGATTTTCTCAATCGGGATTTCCGGAGCAATTCAGCACAGAGCGGGAATGCAGGAATCCAATAAAATCATTGCCATAAACCCCGACCCCGAAGCTCCTATTTTTGAAATTGCACATTACGGTATTGTAGGAAAAGCCGAAGAGATAATCCCAATTTTTATTGATTTATTCAAACACAAATTGAAGTAGAGGAACAAATGCCAAATTTTTTCACAGATAATGAAGATATAAAATTTCATTTTAACAGATTTAACTTACGTGAAGTAGTTGAAATTGCAGAAGATAATTTTGAATTGAGCAAAGAATTTGATTTTGCTCCCAAAGATTATGAAGACGCAATTACTAACTATGAAAAAGTACTGGAAATAATCGGCGATATTTCGGGGAACTCAATAGCCGAGCGTGCTGCAAGTGTAGACGAAGAAGGCGCACATCACGTAAACGGAAAAGTAATTTATGCAAAAGGCACACAAGAAAACTTAAAAGAACTGGCTCAAGCCGAAGTAAGAGGAATGATTTTGCCGTATAAATACGGGGGATTAAATATTCCTTTTACAATTTACGTTGCTGCAATTGAAATTGTTTCCCGGGCAGATGCCTCGTTAATGAACATTTTTGGATTACAAGATATTGGTGATACAATTAAAAAATTCGGAAACGAAGAACAGCATGCAAAATATTTACCTAAATTCTGTACCGGCGAACATACCGGAGCAATGGCACTAACCGAACCGGATGCCGGTTCGGATTTACAAGCCGTTAAACTCCATGCATATCAAGACGAAAACGGTCAGTGGCGTCTAAAGGGCGTAAAACGCTTTATTACCAATGGCAACGGTGACGTGCTTCTTGTACTTGCAAGAACAGAACCGGGAACAAAAGACGGACGCGGTTTAAGTATGCTTGCTTGCTATGCCGACGATACGGTTGTTGTCCGTAGAATTGAAAACAAACTCGGAATACACGGCTCTCCTACTTGTGAATTGCAATTTAACGATACACCTGCCGAGCTTATTGGCAAACGCCGTTTCGGTTTAATTAAATATACATTGGATTTGATGTTCCGTGCCCGAATGGGAGTATCTGCTCAAGCTGTCGGAATTTCACAGGCAGCATATGAAGAAGCTCTTAAATATGCAAAGGAACGTGAACAATTCGGTAAAGCTATTTACGACATTCCCGCAGTACGCAATATGTTGTTGGATATGCGTGTTTTATTGGAAGTAAGCAGAACAATACTTTATGCTGCGGGAGAATCCGTTGATATTAAAGAAAAACTTGACGAAAAAATTGCGAAATTAAAAGCCGCCGGCGAGCCGTTTAAAGAGTATAACGACAGATTAAAAGAAGAGACAAAACGTGCAAACTTTTTAACTCCTATTTCAAAATATATTACAACGGAGGCAGCCAATAAAATCACTTACGATGCAATTCAAATACACGGCGGCACGGGATATATGAAAGAATTCCCTGTTGAACGTTTTGCCCGCGATGCCAGAATTACCAACATTTACGAAGGAACATCACAACTTCAAATTGTTGCGGCAATAGGTGGTGTTATTAATGATATATTAAAAGATGAGTTCGACGAAAAAGCCGCTAAAACATATTCCGGCGGTTTGGAGCGTTTAAACGGAATGTTGAAAGAAATTAGAACAATATTTTACGACAGTTTAAAATACGTTGTAGAAAAAGATGACGATACATTCCAAGATGTTGCCGCTAAAGATTTGGTTGAACTTTACAGTTATATTTTTGTAGGATATTTATTGCTTGAACAAGCAGAAGATAACGACAGAAAGAAATTTATTGCCAATCGTTATATTGTAGAATCTCTTGCCAATGCCAAGAAAAACGCTGAATCGATAAAGAATGAACTCTTTAACGATTTACTACACGCCGACAAAATCCTTATCTGATAAATTAAAGTCTGCATCTTAATCGATGCAGACTTTAACTTTTACTCTAACTCTTTTAAATAATTAGTTGTCATTTTTACGCGTAGTATTTTTTATTAATGAAATTAAAACATTTAATAAAATTAAAAAAATTACTATTTTGATATCTGAATGGCTAAAAACCCGACTCCTTTTCCACAATTTTGACAAATTATAAATAACCGTTCAAAATAAAAGATCACGTAACATACTAACAGTTCAAAATTTTGTGAACACAATTTATAATGATGAGTTACTTAACAAAAAAACTTAAAACAACTTTTCAAAAACTCGGGTATTGTTTTTTAATAATTTTCTCATTCTCATTTCAATTCTGTAATCAAAAACCGGAAACCGAATTTGACAAAAAAAACATCAAACGGGAAATTAATATTCTATTAAATAATCCCGTAGAAACTTTAGACCCGCCGGAAATTTTATATACAACGGACTGGCAAGTTGCGACCAATATATATGAGTCTCTTGTTGCATTTGATAAAAATGATAAAATTGTACCGGAACTAGCTGATTCCTTTTTCATTAGCGAAGATAAACTTCAATATACTTTTTATCTAAGAAATGATGTTTATTTTCAAGATAGTCCTTGTTTTCCGAATGGGACGGGAAGAAGACTTACTTCATATGATATCAAATATACATTTGAACGATTAGCAAATCCGCAGAATAATTTTCCTAATTGGCCAATGCTTAGTAAAGTAATTCAAGGGATTAATAAGTTTCATCATGGAAGCGAAGATTCAATTAGCGGAATTATTATTAAAGATTCTTTAACAATTTCGTTTGTTTTAACAAAACCGTTCAAGCCGTTTTTGAAAATATTAGCTTCGCCGAATTATTTTATTGTGCCGAATGAAGCCGTAGAATATTTCGGAACCGAATTTAAATATCATCCGGTCGGTACGGGTCCTTTTCGAATTTCCGAATTTAGAAAGTATAAAAAAGTTCAACTGGTTAAAAACGAAAATTATTATTTAATAGATAGCAACAATGTTAAACTTCCTTATATTGCTTCAATTTGTTATACCACAATAAAAAAAACAGAAAATATTTTGGATAAGTTCATTAACAATTCAACAGATATAATAAAATTGGACAATAAAAATTTCCATAAAATTCAAAAGAGTAAATTATTTAAAAGAAAATATAAAGCAATTGCGATAGATAAAGGTAACACGGTAAGGTTTTGGGGATTTAACTTCGGGAAAGAAAATAGTGTAAATAAACTTGTAAGACTTGCAATTGCAAAATCATTTAATCGGGATATAATTTTTAAGGAAAGCAGTATAAATAAACGTGCGGAATCGCTTGTGCCAAGCTATTTGTTAAAGAATAAAAAAATTGAATGGTACAAATTCAGAGACTCTGTTCCGAAATATAATTTCTCGAAAAAAATTAAAAATGATACAATAACAATATTATCGAATGTTGTTTATAATGATTTGCCCGAACTTGAAAAAGCCATAACCGGCATTGGTTTGCATTATAAAAGAATAATTAAGCCGGGCAATTATTACAGAAATATTAAAAAGATAAAACCGGATTTATTTAGAGTTAATATGTTGCCTTCTTATCCGGACCCGATTGAGTATTATTCCTTATTTTATTCTAAAAGCTCGGATGATGTTAATCTGTGTAAGTTCCATAATAAAGAATATGATCGCATTTATGAAAAAATTTTATATGAATCGAGTGATTCTATTTTGTCGGATTATTATAATCAACTTGAAAATATATTAAAACAAGAAATTGCCGCAATATACTTAAGTCATCAAGGAGCTACTTATTTTCTTTTGCCTAAGAATCTTAAAGGAATAAATTTTAAATACATTCAAATGGATTTTAGAAAAGTATATTTTGAATAAATGATAAATGTAAAAAACAAACTTGCAACAAAGCTGCTTTTGTTTGTACTAACGGCTTCCTTAATCTTAATAGGCGGGAGTTTTACATATTTTTATTTTTCGGGCAAATCTTACATAACTTCTACTTCCATAAAAGAACTGAAAAATTATTCAAAAAGGTTCAACCAAACTGTCAACAATCAAATTGCAGCGTATTCTAATTTAATAATTTCCCTTCAATTAACCGTTAACCCGGAAACCGATATAAATGAAAAGTTAGTAAAGAATGTAGAAAATATTTTAAGTACAAATTCAACGCTAATAAATAAAATCTATTTGGAATATGAAGATTCAACAAAGTCTATTGTCCTTTCTTCCGCAACCGTTTTATTCGGCGAACAAATTATAAATCGACATAAAATAAAAACGCATCAATTTGATTCTTTATACAATGCCGTTTCCGTAACAACCATAAACAATGGTGTTGAATTCGGTTATATAAAACATAATTATCAGCCCGATTATTATTTAAGGAAGAAAAACAAATTTTTTAATATCATAATCGAATTATCAAATTTATCATTTTATGAAAATGTGTTAAACAAAATATATTATAACGATGAAATTGATTTTTGCATCAGCGATTTAAATAATACTATTATTTATTCAACAAATAAGTTTTGGATTAATCAAAAAGTCGGGAAGTATTTTAGAGGCAAAGAAGATAGAAACAATTTTTTTATTGATGAAGACAAAAAGATTATTTACGGAAAATGGTTTTCCGATATTCTAGAGAATCGAATTATTATCAGCAGAAATTTTACATCGGCATACAACAGCTTTAGAACATTACTTAACAATATTCTAATCTATTCTATTGCAATTTATATTCTAATAGTTATTTTCACAATTATTTATGCAAATAAAATTTCAAAATCACTTAATAAAGTTACGGCAATTGCAAAGCGAGTTGGAGAAGGTAATTTTGAAAATAAAATTGATATTAAACGCAATGATGAACTGGGTCTTTTAATTGATTCATTCAATAATATGATTGATGAATTAAAAATAAGTTATGATAAGCTACACTTAACAAACAAGGAACTAAAAGAAAAATTAGAAGAATTAACACAAACACGAATTGAACTCAGTGAAAAACAAAAGTTAGCATTTATCGGGGAAACAATTTCAAAAATATCTCACGAAATACAAAATAAAATTAGCGGAGTAAGCGTTTGGGTACAAAATCTGGAAATGCAAGTTCCCAAAAATGAAAATATAACCCTTTATGTAACTGAAATAAAAAGCTCACTTAATTCTTTTATGGAAATGCTTAGGAATTTCAAGAAGTTTTACAGAAAGCCGTATTTGGAAAAACAAAAAATTGATTTAATAAAAATTGTTGAAAATATTATTAACAGATACAACTCGGATACGGAAAATAAAGGGATTGAAATTGTTAACAATATTGAATGTACAAATTCAACGGCAACACTTGATAAAAACTTAATAACGGAAGTTGTTGAAAATCTTTTTGTTAATGCAGTTTATTTTACACCCGAAAATTCCAAAATAGAAATCCGGATAAAGAATACAACTGAAAATATTATTTTAACAATTTGTGATGAAGGACCCGGAATTACCATAGAAAATTATGATAATATTTTTACTCCGTTTTTCACAACAAAATCTTCCGGCAGCGGTTTAGGTTTGGCAATTGTAAAAAATATTATTGAAGCTCACAACGGAACAATAGAAGTAATCAAAATTAACGGTAGAGGAGCTTGTTTCAAAATAACTTTACCAATCAATTAGAAAAGGAAAGCTAAAATGAAAATTCTAGTGGTTGACGATGACGAAAGTTTGAACAGAGGAATTTGTAGTTTCTTAAAATCAAAAAATATTAAAACGGATTCTGCATTCGACGGAAAGAAAGCTGCGGAACTGACTAAAGTAAATAATTACGATTTAATTTTATCCGATTTACAAATGCCGGAAATGGACGGTTTGGAATTGTTAGAATACATAAAAACAAATAAAAGCAATATACCTATAATAATCATGACGGCTTTTGCATCAATAGAAAGTGCAGTTGAAGCGATGCAAAAAGGGGCGGAAGATTATTTAACCAAACCGGTTAACTTAAATGAACTATCGGTTAAGATTGATAAAGTAGTAAGAACCAAAAAACTTGAAGAAGAAAACAGAAAACTTAAAAAGAAAGTAAATTTTTATGAACTTCCCGAAATTATCGGAAAGAGCGAACCGATAATTCAACTGAAAGAATTACTTAAAAGAATATCAAACGATTCAAGTGTTCCGGTTTATATTTTCGGTGAAAGCGGAACCGGTAAAGAATTGGTTGCACGCAACATTCATTTTATGTCGGATAGAAAAGAAAAACCGTTTATGCCGATTAACTGCGCGGCACTTTCCGATGAATTGTTGGAAAGCGAATTATTCGGTTATGTAAAAGGAGCATTTACCGGAGCTTTAACAAATAAAAAAGGACTTCTTGAAAGCAGTAACGGAGGAACGATTTTTTTGGACGAAATAAGTGAAATGTCGCCAAGAGTTCAAGCAAAATTATTACGCATTCTCCAAGACGGAATTGTACAACCAATCGGTTCCAATGAAACGAAAACCGTTGATATTCGGTTTATAAGTGCATCTAACCAAAGACTTGCCGATTTGGTTGAGCAAAAAAAGTTTAGAGAAGATTTGTTTTACAGACTAAATGTAATTGAAGTTGAAGTTCCGCCATTAGCAGCAAGAAGAGATGATATACCGATTTTAATCAATCATTTTTTACAGAAGTATAATAATCCCGGTTTAACTTTTAGCGATGAAGCACTAAGCAGTTTAAGCAATTTTAATTGGCCCGGAAATATTAGAGAATTGGAAAACCTTATAAGAATGTTACTTGTTACAAATAGAAATAATGTGATAACTAAAGAATTATTACCGGATAAAATTACTTCGCAAAATAAAATAACAATTGATAAATCTAATTTTGAATATGATGATTACAAAACCGCTTACAATAATGTTGTAATTAATTTCGACAAATCCTTTTTGGAATATCATCTAAAAAAGAATGGTTATAATATTTCAAAAACAGCGGAATCTATAAATCTTTCAAGAGTATCACTTCATAAAAAAATTTTGGAGTATGGAATAAAAACGAGTTGAATGAGTTTTAATATAATTATCTATCAATACAATTGATTTTTTTCTTAGAGAAAATTACATCTAAATCATAATAATTTCCCTTTCGTTTTTGCCTTCCGCTAATTCATTTTTCATTATAATTTATTATGTGATTTTATATTCAACATTCCGCTTAATTAGTTTAAATTAAAAATATCAACTATTTAGCAATTCCGCAGAACTGTAAATTATGCTTAACACTTTCTGTTAATCTACATTTACATATATATAAATACAAACCTCTTTTGTTTCGTTTTCTCTCTAAAAACCAACTTCAAATTTCGGTATGGGAATTGTATGAAAAAGTATAACAACGAAAAAACGGAAGGGAAATGGAATCTCTACTCATAGTAATAAAAGAAAGGTCTCTTGCAAAAGGATTAGCTCTTGCACTTATGGATACCTTCCAAAGTATTCATACAACTAAAAGTCCCTTTACCGCATTAAAGATAACGGAAACGGAAAGGATAGATTTAATAATCACCGAAATTTCATTCGATACAATTGAAAGCAATATATACATAAAAAAGATAACCGATTACCTCCCTACAAATTCAACAATAATAATACTAAATGACGGCTCATTTTCTTTACCTATAGAAACACAACTAACGAATATTATAATCCAACAAAAACCGATATCAATAAAACAAATAATAAAAATAATTGATTTGTTAACTGAAAAAATAAATTAATCCGGAGGGGAGCATAATGAAAAAAACGATTATATTTTTATCCGTTTTTCTATTAAACATCGGCGTAATTTTTTCGCAAATACGTAATCCATATTTTACATCCAAACAATTAAAAGAGATAGAACCTATGGTTAAACCCTTTTCATTTTTCCCAAATTATTTTAAGTATTATTCGGCACCGGGAAATCCCACCTCTAAAAAATTGAACTTGGTAACCTCAATAACCATGGGCGGAATTACATCCACACTAATTGAAAACTGGGGAACCGACAGTTGGAACAACTATAAACTTACAACCTATTCATTTGATTTGGGAAATAATAAAACCGGATATGTTGTGCAAAACTGGGATAACGGAAATTGGATTAATTCTTTAAAGTTGGGAATTGTTTTAAACGAACAGACTTTTCCCGCAATAGACTCTTTACAATTTTGGGAAAATAATAATTGGGAAAATAAATTCAGACATTATTACAAATATAACTCAAACAACGATGTTACTGCACTACTAACTCAAATGTGGAATGATACAACAAATGTGTGGGAAAACATATTGAACTTTATGATTAATTATGATAACAATTTCAAAATAATAAATACTTTTACGGAAATTTGGAACGACACCGGTTGGACTCCTCTGTTCAGAGAATATTATTATTACAATGACGCGGATTCATGTAAAGGTCGTTTATCGCAAATATGGATGGTTGATGAATTTATTGACAAGGAACGAATCACTTACAAATACAACAACAAACATCTTAAAACCGAAGAACTTGATGAATCATGGGTCTTCTCTCAGTCCAAATGGATGAAAACATTGCAATTCAAATATGAGTATAATACGAATAACCAAGTTATTACAAAATATGATCAACGTTGGGACCTTAATACCGGGAAAAGCAGTTACAAAAAAATACTAATGACTTATAATAATAAATTACTTATTAAAGAACTAACTCAAATAAGCAAAGAGGATAAATGGACAAATGCCGAACTTGAGTCATATACATACAACAACGATAAGCAAATAACAATTATTCTCTGGCAAAAATGGGATAGTGTAAACAATAAGTGGTATAATTTCCAACGATGGACAAACAGATACGGGACATTGGGAGGAATTAAAAACGAAAGAAGAAATATTACCGGTTTTTCATTATCACAAAACTATCCCAATCCGTTCAATCCTGCAACAATTATAGAATATTCAATCTCAGCAAATAATTTTAATACCGCACAAAATGTAACTCTATCGGTATTTAATCTTTTAGGCAAAAGAGTATCAACATTGGTTAATCAAACACAAAACCCTGGTCAATATAAAGTAACATTCAATGCCGAAAACCTACCAAGCGGTTTGTACTTTTACAGATTACGAGTTGGGAAGAATATTCTTACAAAAAAATGTTTGTTAATAAAATAAAGGAGGCGGTAAAATGCTAAAAAGATTAATAATAACGGGAATGTTAATTACTTCAATAAGTTTTATTTTTTCTTGTTCCGATGAAAATAATCCGGTAACCCCTAAAACACAAAAAGAAGCCAAAGAACTCGGAATCCGTGAAATTACACCTCCCGAAAAGATGAAACAATCCGCCGATCCACATGCTCAAATGTGTATAGGGTACATCGGTTTGGCTAACGGATTTAAAAATTACACGGCTATGTCTCAACCACCGAAAAAAACCGTAACGGCAAAAACCATTGATATAACTGAAAATTGGACACAAACTTGGATAATAGATCAATTAACGGTAACAATGAAATATTTTGAAAATGATGTAAGTTTCGGATGGAAAATTTTTTTAACGGGGAAAGACAATCAATTTACCTA
>CAZTYP010000067.1:0-12571 GCA_964617555.1 uncultured Melioribacteraceae bacterium
ATCTACGATAATTGAAGCACATATTTTTAGGAGAGTTTCAAACAATATTGAGTTTTTGTTGATGAAACGTGCGCCTAATCAAATTTATGCTGGTGTTTGGCAAATGATTACAGGTTCGGTTGAAGCCGGAGAAAAAGGATATGAAACGGTATTACGCGAAATAAAAGAAGAAACATCACTTAAGCCTGAAGATTTGTGGATTGTGCCTAATGTTAATTATTTTTATGCCGCAACGGACGATTCGGTAAATATGGTGCCGGTTTTTGTTGCGGAAGTATCAGGTAATGCTGTTGTTAAATTGTCTGATGAACATGTTGATTATATTTGGTGTGGTATTGATAAGGCAAAAGAATTATTGGCTTGGCCAGGCCAACGAAAATCCGTTGAAATTATTGCGGAATATTTTTTGAAAGAAAAGAGTTTGTTAAAATTAATTAAAATAGAGGAAATGTAATATGAGTTTATTGGTAGTTGGTTCAGTTGCATTCGATTCCGTTGAAACACCGGAAGCTAAAATTGAAAAAGCCCTTGGTGGCTCCGCAACATATTGCTCTGTAGCTGCAAGTTATTTTGCGAATGATGTGAAAATTGTAGGTGTTGTGGGAGATGATTTCGGGGAAAAGAATATTGAGATGTTAAAAAATCATAATGTCGATTTGTCCGGATTAGAAATTGTGGAAGGGGAAAAAACTTTCAGCTACGGCTGTGTTTATCGCGACGATATGAATATACGCGATACTCTTTTTACCGATTTAAATGTTTTTGAAAAATTTGATCCGGTAATTCCCGAAGAGATGAGAAATATTCCGTTTTTGTTGTTGGGTAATATTATGCCGTCGTTGCAACTTAAAGTAATAGAGCAAATGACGAATTTAAAATTTACCGTTTGCGATACGATGAATCTTTGGATAGATATTGCCAATGAAGATTTGAAGAAAGTTTTGAGAAGAGTAAATCTTCTTGTTATTAATGATTCGGAAGCAAAAATGTTGACAAAAGAAAGGAATGTAATACGTGCGGCAAAAAATATTCTTGCAATGGGTCCCGAATATTTAATTATAAAAAAGGGAGAGCACGGGGCGTTATTGTTCGGAGAGGATAAAATCTTTTCCGCACCGGCATTTCCACTTGAAACCGTATTTGATCCTACCGGAGCAGGGGATTCGTTTGCCGGAGGATTTGCCGGCTATATGACCCAAGTCGGTAAAATAAATTTTGATGTAATGAAAAAAGCTGTTATTTACGGTACCTCATTGGCCTCTTTTAGTGTGGAAAAGTTTAGCACAAAGGGAATTGAAAATTTGAGTAAAGAGAAAATTGAAAACAGGGCTAATCAAATTATCGAGTTAAGTAAAGTTGAATAATTACTTGTTATTATTGCGATGAAACAGATAGTTAAAACAAAAGCTCTGGTATTAAGTAAACTTGATTTTGGCGATACAAGCAAGATTGTAAATTTTTATACGGAAAAGTTCGGAAAAGTATCGGGAATACTTAAAGGAGGGCGTACGCAAAAATCCGCATTCGGAAAAATAGCAGATGTTCTTAATCTTGTGGAAATTGTTTTTTATAAAAAGGATAACAGGGAAATTCAAACGGTAACCCAAGCCGGTTTGCTAGCCCACTATCCTAACATTAAATCGGATTTGGAAAAAATGAAATATGCTTCGGCAGTTGCCGAGCTTACATTAAAACTTACAATTGAAAATGACCCGCACCCCAGATTGTTTTCCGGTATTATAAAAATATTGCAACGTCTAAATAATGAACAAACCGAGCCGATGTTACTATTTGCTCTTTTTTATAAATTTTTTATTGAAGAGATCGGGTACGGAATAGAAGCAGAGCATTGTTCGCAATGTAATGCACAATTAAAAAATTTTCAGCAAGTCTTTTATAATTACGAACTTGGCTTTATGTGCAATGATTGCGGTAAAGACCATATTATTTCGCATAAATTTTCTTCGGAACTAATTGGTAAAATAATTTGTCTAAGTCGAAGAGAAAAAAAATGTTTATATAATAATGACGAATTAAAAAATATTATTTCGTTTTTCGAAAAGTTTATGATTTATCAAATAGACGAATTCAAAGGTCTGAAATCATTGCAAATTTATTAAAAGAAAAAGGTGCGTTATGAAAAAAAATTATTTAGGTGTTGCGGCATTGCTTTTTGTCGGTGCGGTTTTCGGAGCTGTTCTTGTTTCAGGCTTGGGCGGGGTTGATTCCTCGTATGCTCAAGTGAAAATAGGACGTGAAACTCCACCCGAAATAACGGCAAATCCTGCTTTGATGGATTTCAATAATGCATTTATCCAAACGGCGGAAAAAGTAACACCATCCATAGTTCAAATTACAGTTGTAGCCAAAGCAAAAGATAATCCGCTTCAAGGTCATGAGTTCTTCTTCCCTTTCCGCCAAGATATTCCTCACGAAACACAAGGAGGAGGTAGCGGGGTAATAATATCCGATGACGGATATATTCTTACCAATAACCATGTTGTTGAAAATGCCACAGAGGTTACGGTCGGGTTGCTTGACAAAAGAAAATTTACGGCGGAAGTTGTTGGAACTGACCCGCTTACGGATTTAGCGGTAATTAAAATTGATGCCGAAGATTTGCCGGTTGCATACCTTGGCGATTCCGATAAATTGAAAGTAGGCGAATGGGTAATGGCTATCGGAAATCCGTTGGCTTTAAAATCAACGGTAACAGCCGGAATTGTAAGCGCACTCGGACGTAATGTTAATATTATTCATGATAGTTACGGGGTTGAGGATTTTATCCAGACGGATGCGGCTATTAATCCCGGAAACAGCGGTGGTGCTTTGGTTAATCTTAAAGGTGCTGTTGTAGGAATCAATTCTGCCATTGCAACCAACGGATTAACGGGAACATATATTGGGTATGGTTTTGCAATTCCTATAAATATAGCAAAAGTGGTTGCCGAAGATTTAATTACATACGGCAAAGTTAAACGAGGTTATATCGGGGTGCGTATTGAAGAAGTGGATGCCGACTTGGCGAAAGCAATGGGATTGGACAAACCGGCGGGTGTTTTAATTCAACAAGTAATGGAAAACGGAGCCGCCGCCAAAGAAGATATTAAAGCCGGTGATATTATTCTTGAAGTTGACGGTGTGGAGATGAATAAGCCGAATGAGTTGCAAGCATATGTTGCCGGAAAACGTGCAGGTGATGAAATTACTTTGGAAATATACAGAAACGGTGATACGATTGAACGAAGTGTTACTTTGAAAGCTCGAGACGAAGACGAGTCCGCTTCTACCAAAAATTCCGGAATTAAAAAAGAAAGAAAAGGTGATATTGAAGTTGTAACTTTTGAAACCATCGGCTTAACCGTGCGGGATATGAAAAACAAAGAATATGACGAATATAATATTGATAACGGTGTATTAATTACAAAAGTAAAGAGATTCAGCAAAGCCGATAATCAAAAACTTTTTCCCGGATTGGTTATAACTGAAATTGACAGAAAAAAAGTCGATTCCGTTTCTGACCTGGAAAATGTTATGGAAGATAAGAAAGGGGAAGCGGTTTTGTTGAAAGTTATTGATAATCAGGGAACTTCACGTTTCGTGGGAATTGAAATTCCCGAATAAATATTCAATTCGTAATAATTCAAATATAAAAGCGTTCTTATTTAAAGAACGCTTTTTTTATATTTATATTTTCAATTAAAATTAAAATGCAAATTATGATACGATTTTTAACAGCGGGTGAATCTCACGGAAAAGGTTTAACGGCAATAGTAGAAGGGTTTCCGTCTAATTTATCAATAGAAGAAGAATATATTAATAGCCATCTTGCTCGTCGCCAAACGGGTTACGGCAGAGGGGGCAGAATGAAAATAGAGAAAGATAAAGCTGAAATTTTATCAGGTGTTCGCTTTGCAAAAACCACCGGTTCCCCGATAACTCTTTTTATAAAAAACAGCGATTGGATTAACTGGACTGATAAAATGGCTGTCGGTAAGCCGGAAAGGAAACATGAAAAAATATCCGTTCCGCGTCCCGGGCATGCGGATTTAATCGGGGTTTCGAAATATAATTTAAATGATATTCGAAATTCCATTGAACGTTCCAGCGCAAGAGAGACAGCTGCTCGTGTTGCCGTCGGGTCAGTTGCCCGTAAGTTTTTAGAGGAGTTCGGTATTCGTATAGGGAGTTATGTGGAAAGTATTGGCGGGGTTTATGCCAAAGAGAGATATGCCGAAAAATTGTTTGCGGAAGTATCCGGTAAATTTGATGCTTGGGAGCTTTCTCGTAAGGCCGATAAAAGTCAAGTACGTGTTTTGGATGAGAATCAAGAAAAAAGAATAATTCGTAAAATTAAATCGGCAATGAAAGACGGTGATACGTTGGGCGGAACTTTTTTTGTGGTTGCCAGCGGATTACCTGTAGGACTTGGAAGTTTTATTCAATACGATACAAAACTTTCATCTGCAATTGCTCACGATATGATGTCAATCAACGCAATTAAAGGGGTGGAAATAGGAACGGGCTTTAACGCTGCTGATATGCCCGGGACAAAATCGCATGACGAAATTGTAATAAAAAACGGTGAGATTACCCGTAAAAGTAATCGTGCCGGAGGAATTGAAGGAGGAATGACAACCGGATTGCCTGTAATAGTAAGAGTTGCAATGAAACCGATTGCCACGCTTATGTCCCCGATTGGTGCGGTTGATTTGGCAACCATGAAAAATGTGATTTCGCGAAAGGAAAGAAGCGATTTTACCGCCGTACCGGCTGCCGCGGTTATCGGAGAAGCGATGTTGGCTTGGACTTTGGCAAAAGCATTTATAAATAAATTCGGCGGTGACTCTATTGAAGAAATAAAAGATAATTATAAAAATTATAGTAATAAACTTCAAAAACGATTAACAAAAAATTTTAGCAGCAAAAAAATATAATCCGAATGATATGCAAATAAAACAATTTGTTTTTTCCCCTTTTGCCGTTAACACTTATTTGTTGTGGGATAACGAAACCCGAGAAACCGCAATAGTTGACCCCGCTTGCTTGCACAAAGAGGAGGAATTTCAACTTCTTGATTTTATTAAGGAAAATAAACTCACGATAAAATATTTGTTGAATACTCACGGACATATTGATCATATATTCGGGAATAAATTTGTGTATGAAAATTTTTCTCCTCAATATTTTGCTCCCGAAAAGGATTTGTTCCTTTTTACTTCCGCTGTTCAATATGCAAATCAATTCGGCATTAAAATAAATACCGTTCCTTTACCCGAAAATTATTTAACCGAAGAAAGGCAATTATTTATTGGTAAAACAGAGTTAAAATGTTTATTCACACCGGGGCATACTCCAGGAGAATATTCTTTTTATTTCCCTTCCGAAAATATTTGTTTTACCGGAGATGTGTTGTTTAAAAACGGAATAGGGCGGACGGATTTCGAAGGCGGTAACTATTCTGTATTAATCTCTTCTATAAAGAACAAGTTGTTTACATTACCGGAAATAACAAAAGTATATGCCGGGCATGGTGAGTTTACAACAATCGGAGAGGAAAAAACAAACAATTTTTCTTTCGGGTAATTTTTTTTCCGCAAAAATCTTTCCATACAATTCGGTATATTTATAAGCTAAATTTTAAATAGAAAATTATATTTCAATTTATGGAATCAATACGTAATTTTTGCATAATTGCACATATAGACCACGGTAAGTCCACAATTGCCGACGGGTTGCTGGAATATACCGGTACCGTTACCAAAAGGGAATCTAAACAGCAATTACTTGATGATATGGATTTAGAGCGTGAACGCGGTATTACCATTAAATCGCATGCAATACAGATGCATTACACTGCGGAGAATAATAACAAATACACATTAAATTTAATTGATACTCCGGGACACGTCGATTTTTCGTACGAGGTTTCACGTTCCCTTGCGGCTTGCGAAGGGGCGGTGCTTGTTGTAGATGCGGCTCAAGGTGTGGAAGCACAAACTATCAGTAATCTTTATCTTGCAATAGAAGCTGGGTTAGAGATAATTCCCGTAATAAATAAAATTGATTTGCCGAGTGCCAGAACAGATGTTGTAAGCAAACAGATAGTGGATTTAATAGGATGTGATGAGGAAGAAATAATTCTTGCCAGTGCTAAAACAAGGCAAGGAATGCCTGAAATTCTTGAAGCAATTGTAAATAGGATTCCTCCTCCGCAAGGCGACCCCGAAAAACCGCTGCAAGCTTTAATTTTCGATTCGGTATTCGATTCCTATAGAGGTGCTATTGCCTATATTCGGATTGTGAACGGAACTCTTCGCACAAAAGACCCGATTAAATTTTTTGCTCACGATAATAAATATCTTGCCGAAGAAATTGGAATATTGGGGTTGCAAAGAATTAAAACCAATGAATTAAAAGCCGGAAATGTGGGTTACGTAATCGGAAGCATTAAAGATGTTCACGATACAAAGGTTGGCGATACAATTACATCGCAAAAAAATCCCGCTTCTGAACCGCTTCACGGATATCAGGAAGTTAAACCTATGGTTTACAGTGGGTTATACCCCACCAATACAGAAGATTACGAGGATTTAAGGGATGCGCTTGAAAAATTCAGATTAAATGACTCCGCTTTGGAATTTACTCCCGAAACTTCCGCCGCACTCGGGTTCGGTTTCAGATGCGGTTTCCTCGGTATGCTGCATATGGAAATTGTACAGGAACGTTTGGAACGTGAATACGATCAATCTATTGTTACAACTCTTCCAAATGTTGAATATATTGTTTACAAAAGAAACGGAGAAAAACTTGTTGTTGATAATCCTGCCATGATGCCCGAAGTTGGAGAAATTGATTATATAGAAGAACCTTTTATTAAAGCACAGATTGTTACTCCGAGTGAATATGTGGGAAGTATAATGAAACTTTCGATGGATAAACGCGGAGTTTACAAAAATACAACCTATATAGATCCAACACGTGCGGATTTACAATACGAATTCCCTTTATCGGAAATAATATTTGATTTTTATGATAAATTAAAATCCATTTCTCGTGGTTATGCTTCGTTGGATTACGAATATATCGGTTATAAAAAATCCGAATTGGTTAAATTGGAAATAATGTTAAACGGAGATAAAGTGGATTCCCTTTCAGTTATTGTCCATAAAGATAAAGCATACGATTGGGGCAGAAAAGTTACTTCCAAACTTAAAGAATTAATTCCGCGACAAATGTTCGAAATTTCCATTCAAGCGGCAATCGGCAGTAAAGTAATATCACGTACCACCGTAAAAGCTTTACGTAAAAATGTTTTGGCAAAATGTTACGGCGGCGATATTACACGTAAACGAAAATTGTTGGAAAAACAGAAAGAAGGTAAAAAACGAATGAAGCAAGTGGGAAATGTTGAAATTCCGCAAGAAGCGTTTTTAGCCGTTTTACAAATAGAAGAATAAATGAAATTATTTTTTACATAAAATTATTTGAACAAACTAACTATTTATTTCGTCAAAAAGAAGATTTGAGAATTGAATGAAAAAACAAAAGGATTTTATAAAAAATTTATTATTTGCACTAATTGCAGCTTTATTGATAAAGTCGTTTTTAATTGAAACCTCCAGAGTTCCTACCGGCTCTATGGAAAGAACAATACGCGTCGGGGATTTTTTATTTGTTAATAAATTTATTTACGGTTCGTCCTCTCCGCGTAATATCCCTTTTACAGATATAGCTTTACCTTATTTTCAGTTACCTGCTTTCAAAGACCCCGACCGTGGAGAAATTGTGGTTTTTATTTATCCCGGCGACAGAGACGATTTGCATCCAAAGGGTATAACCAACTACGTTAAACGATGTATGGCTACACCCGGCGATACAATTCAAATAATTAATAAAGTTGTTTTTATTAATGGCAAAGAGGCTCCCATTCCGCAACATATTCAGTACCTTAACCCGTATCCTACCCCGGCAGGCGTTGCACGTCCGTATATTTTTCCAAAAGGTTCCGGTTGGAATGAGGATAATTACGGCCCTTATATAATTCCTAAAAAAGGTGATGTAATAAAATTATCTCCCAAAAATATTGAGAAATGGAGAACAATTATCGACAGGGAATTTGATAAAAGAGTTGTTTCCGTTCGCAACGGGAAAGTATATATTGAGGGAAAACAAACCGATACTTATACAATCAAAAAGGATTATTATTTTATGATGGGAGATAACCGCGACGATAGTGCCGACAGCCGTTTTTGGGGAGTTGTACCGCGAGATTTAATAGTGGGTGAAGCACTAATGATCTATTGGTCGTGGGACCCTAAATACTCTTTTGCAGAACCTTTCAAATTACTTGGCTCCATTAGGTTTAACAGAATTGCAAAAATTGTTCATTAATTTTACATTATATGCTACAATGTAAACACCTTTTCCGTTAAAGAGCGGTAACAAGCCCCCACTCGTCGGGTTCAATAAAAGTATTGAAAAAGTTACTTGATGTAATTTGATAGATTAAAAAAGGATAATTTAAGATAGAAAGGGGTAAGCCCAATCTATCTTAAAATATTAAAAGTCAGTTATTTGGCTAAGTGTTTCTGAATATTCCGTTGCTACTTGCTTAACGGTTTTGCTTGAAATTAAATTATGGATTTTGTCGCGTAATTCGGCCCATTCTTCATGAAAAGGACATGGAGCTTCGTCGGAACATTCTTTTAACCCTGTAATACATTTCAAATTGATTACCGGCCCCTCAACACGTTCAACAATTTCAAGTATTGTACTGTTATTTGCGTATTCGGTAATTTTAAATCCGCCTCCTCTTCCTTTAAAAGAATCTACATAACCATACTTAGCCATTCTTTGAAGGATTTTTGCCAAATAATGTGCAGGAATATCTTCCTTTTCAGCAACTTCGGACGACATTACAAGCCGTTCTTCCGGTTGCCGAGCTAAGTAAAGAATAGCTCTTATGGCATATTCTCCCGTTTTAGTATAAATCATATTCTCTCCGTTAATAAAGGGATTTAATATCCTAATTAAGATAAATAAAGCGAACCTTTTTGTCAAGGATAAAAGAGATTTGCTCTCTTTTTTTTATGAAAAGACGATTAAATTTACTTGTAACTAATGGATAAATAAAATATATATAACTATTTTTAATTTATGAGTAAATTAAAAAAAGATGCAAAAATATTATCCTCTTTGAGTGTTACGCTCTTATTGGTATTACTCTACATTATAATATTCGAATTCACTTGGGTTTCGCAAAATTATATTCCGAAGCCCTCTCTTTTGTTGGAATCCTTTTTTTCTCTTTGGAGTGCTTATAAGTTAAATGCGTCGCTTATCGAAACAACATCGGTTATTTTTCCGGTCCTTTTTTTCTCGGTAATAATTTTTGAAGCAATTCAACCGATAGTTATCAAAATATTGTTTAAATACGAGGGAATTTTTAATATTGCCGCACCATTTAAATATTTCTCTTTTTTCTTTGCCGCTTTAATTTTCAATTTGGTCTTTCCTCAATCGTTTTGGGGTAAAATATTATTTGCATTTCTCTTTACCATGTTGATACAACTTAAAATTTTATTTGATAATAAAGTAACAATTAAAGATGAATATATTTTAGCGATAAAATCTTTAGGTGTAAGCGAAAATAAAATCTATTCCAAAGTAATTTGGAAAACTTTACAACCGCATTATTACGGTAAATTACACTATGTCCATTTGCAATTATGGATTGCCGTTCTTATTTACGAATTTATTTCAGCCTCAATTGGAGTGGGTGCCGTTTACAGAACCGCCTTTGAGTTTAATGATTTATCAGCCGTAATTGCACTCGGTATATTTATTTCGTTAATAATTTGGGCGGTAAATTCAATCTTAAAGTTTGCAATATCAAAATTTATTTTTTGGGAATAGAATGTCCGCTAACATTATTAAAATAGGTCCATTAACAAAAGTTTACTCCGATGGTTTCGGAAAAAACATTAATCTGTTTGAAAATCTTTCCTTTGATGTGGAACAAAAAAAGGTTACGGTAATTGCGGGCGGTAAAGGTCTTGGCAAATCAGTTCTTTTACAAAGCATAAGTTTTGCTTCCGCTGGGAAGAAAAGACCCCTTATTCCTACTCTCCCTTCTTCTTTGCCGTGGCTTAATGTTACGGAAAACATTGAATTTAACGTAAAAGAGAGGAATAAAACGGAGATTTCGGAGATAATTAATTTTGTCGGGTTGGAAGGGTATAATGACCATTTCCCGAATAATAAAAGCATAGGTTTCAGATTCAGAATTTCCCTTGCGCGTGCAATTGTTAATAATCCCGAACTGATTTTAATAGACGACTCATTATCGGCACTTTCCACAAAACGAAGAATTAAACTCTTTTCTCTTTTACGTAAACTTGCTTCGGATAAAGAAATTCCAATTATTTATACAACTTCTTCAGTTTCGGACGCCGTAAGATTAGCCGATAAGGTTATTTTGTTGAGTGGTTCTCCTGCCGGTATTATTTCTCAAAAAAATATTTTTATTAATGAAGATTTACGTAGCGATGTTAATAGTTATTTTAATCTTACCGATTATTTTAGCGAAGACGAAATAAAGTCGTTTGCTTTTTAATTAATAATAATATTACTCTGTTCTTTTCCGAATAATTCCTTTCATAATTGTTAACTAATTGTAAAATAATAAAATAAGCAATATATCTTAATAATTACCTTGACAAAAATCCATTAACTAACATATATTTAGATATTATATTAGATTTTTTGAGGAAGTTTTGAATAAATTTTTTATTCCCCTTTTTGCCTTTGTTTTTACTCTTTTTTTTATTTCGTGTTCTGTTTTTGAAACCAACGAAACAATTCAATATCAAGAAGAAAACGAATTAGACCCGCAACTTTTAATTAACAGCTTAATGGAAGAAGCAAGGTTAAAACATATTGATGCCCTTGCAAACCAAGAAGTTGGTAATATAAAAACAGCAATTTCTGCTTACGAATCCGCATTAAAAAAAATAAATCGTTTAAGTTATTTCCCTTATATGGAAGAAAATACAACTTATAACGAGTTGGAAAATTCCATTGTTGAAGATTATCAAAACTTTATAAACAGTCTCGATTCGATTCCCTCGGGTGTTTCCATTTCAGCATTTGAAGAGTGGTCTCAAAATCAAGTGCCGGAATTTATTCCCGATAGTGTTTCAACCGAAGAAGATAGCATCAATTCCAAAGTTTCCGATGTTATAGTTGTGGGTGATTTCCCCTTGGAGGTAAACCGCTATGTAGAGCAGTATATAGAATATTTTACAGGCAGAGGCAGAAAAACCATGCAAGCATGGTTAGAAAGGTCAGGAAAATATTTTCCGATGATGGCAAGAATTTTTGAAGAGGAAAATGTACCGCAACAACTTATATTTTTAAGTATGCCCGAAAGCGGATTAAATCCTAAAGCCCGCTCTTGGGTACGTGCCGTCGGGTTGTGGCAATTTATGAAAACAACCGGAAAACTTTACGATTTGAAATCCAATTTTTATATTGACGAAAGAAGAGACCCTGAAAAAGCAACCAGAGCCGCGGCAAAGTATTTAAGAGATTTGTATATTGCTTTGGGAGATTGGTATGCTGCAATTGCCGCATATAATTGTGGCGAAGGACGCGTACGCAGAGCAATGCAAAGAGCCGGTTCCAAAAATTATTGGAAATACAGAAGGTTTTTACCAAGAGAAACCCGCAATTATGTGCCGCAATATATTGCGGTTACATTAATCGGAAGTAATCCGGAATATTACGGTTTCAAAAACGTACGTTATCAGCGTGCAATAGAAACAAAACCTTATTTAATTACCGAACCGATTGATATGAAAGTGCTTGCAAAATGTGCCGGCGTTGATTTGAGTTTGATGCGGGAATTAAATCCCGAAATTATTCAACATCATACACCCCCTCATTATGATGGAGGCTATCCTTTAAAAGTCCCCGTTATTACTTACGATTATTTTGTGAAAAATTTGGATAAAGTTCCCGAAGAGGCAAAACTTCAATATGTTATTCATACGGTAAAAAGCGGAGAAACTCTTTCCGGAATTGCTTATAAATATCATGTTAAACTAAGTCAGTTGGCAAAGATTAATAATATTTCCGTCAAGTCGAGAATACGCCCCAAACAAAAATTGAAAATCCCCATCTCAAATTTTAAAGAAACCGATTTTATTGTAAATACCGATGAAATGCCCGCTGTTGACGAGTTAACATATTACGAAGAGAATGCTCCGTATCAGCTTAAAATAAATTCCAACAACAATGTTGATAAATACAGAAAATTATATGCCGAACTTGGTTCCGATTCTGTTGAAGTAATAATTCCAAAAGATAAAGAGCTTGTAAATTATACCGTAAAACGTGGTGATAATCTGGTTAATATTGCCGATTTGTTTAACATCCGTGTTTCAGAACTCCGTAATTGGAACAATATTCCTTATACTTCCTCCATTTATGTAGGGCAAAAATTAAATATTTACGTAAATAAAAATAAAAAGAACTATTACGCATCTATTGATAAATTGAACCGTTC
>CAZTYP010000068.1:0-7112 GCA_964617555.1 uncultured Melioribacteraceae bacterium
GAAGCAGGCTTTACAAAAGTAACCGTAAAAGCAATTACTTTCGGTATTGTCCAAATTGCAATTGCCGAAAAATAAAAGAATAAGCCGTAATGATGACAAAATATTTCATCATATTATTATTTCTTGTCTCCTGCTCGGAAATAAAACAACCGGCCGGAATTCTAGCACGCCGTTTTCCACAACAAACCCGAATAACAGAATTAAAAGTTTGGCGAATTAATGATTTTATTATTAAAGCCCTGGCAAAATACGAGCTTAAAGCCAAAGTACTAAGCAAAAAACGTTACCGTTTTGATGAGGGGGCTTTAATTGCCCCGTATGATTTGGTGTTGGGCTGGGGACGAATGTCTGATCAAGCGGTTATTGACAGAATTGATATTTCACAACGTTCCCGCTGGTATTTTTGGAAAGCAAAGCATCCACCCATCCCAAAAGCAGAAATTGCAATGTGTTCTGCAAACATGCATATAATTCCGGCTAATAAAATCGTAAAAAGCGAATTGGAAGATGTTTTGGTTGGAGAAATAATTTATCTAAAAGGATTTCTTATTGAAGTAACAGGTAAAAACGGTTGGCATTGGAAAAGTTCCTTATCTCGTACCGATACGGGAAACGGTGCTTGCGAACTTGTTTACGTGGAAAAATTATTGCGAATTAAATAAACTCCCACTCACGGTAAATTCTCAAATATCGCAAGCATCAATAAAAAAACTCTTTCCTGTAATATTTTTTCACTCATATTTTATTTTAATTACAGTTGATATCCCTTCAATATTATTCCGATTCACTGCTGTAACTTTAATTACGTTTATCCCCTCTTTCAGATTTACGTAATATTTCCCGTCTTTTTTATTTATTAAAACATCATTGAGTTTTACTAAATAATTTTTAAACCAGGGCATATTATTATCAAGGGATAAAATCAAATCCGGTTTTGCACAAAACAACGACATATTTTTATTAAAATCGTCAACACTTTTTATATTTAATTTTGAATATTCATTCTTTGTTCTTACAATTTCTTCAGGGGTATAATCAATAACCACCATGGTTCGATTAAGTTCGTAATAGAGGTCGTTAACATTTTTAGTAAATACCGTTTTGCACAACGGGAAAGCTTGAAAAGTAAGGAAATCCCTCTCCCCTTCCATTTTAAGAACCAAAGAGTATCTCAAATTATTCTGTTTCTGAGCAATATCAATGTAACCCAAATAATTGGATAAAAATTTAGTTCCGTATTTTTTATTCGGTTTATTCTCTTTAACCTCAATAAATTCTATTTCATCAAATTTATTTCCGGATTTCAGTTTATATATATCTAATATGTTTAATAAAACATCTCCTTTTTTTGCATAAATCCCAAATTGAGGATCCAAAAAAATCCATTTTTGCAAATTGTTTGACCACACTTCCGTGGCAACGTGTCCCATTCCCGCGCCACCGTAATCGGCATTAATGTTCTTCAATCCTACGATTCTTGCCGGATATCCGAATGAGATAAGAATGTCATTCAACACAATGCCATACTCCACACATCTATATTCTTCGCCCTCATCACGAGCACTTTTTAATATTCCCAATGAACTTAAGGAATCCGGAGCGGCATGCCACCCATTATGATTCCATTGCTCGCTAACCCATTCCATTAATTCAAAAAACAGTTCCGGTTCTTTTTCTGATTCCAAATGTATTTCGGAAAGAACATAATTTTTTAATTCCGAAAATTCCGTAGCGTTAATAGAATCGGGCAATCCGAGTTTTTGATAATTAAAATTTAAAACGGGATTATTACTTTTTATAATTGTAATTTTTTTTAATTCCTTTTTCTGCCCTAACGAAAAAGAGACAACTAAAAATAGTGTAATAATTATTCTGTGCATTAAATTCATTTTTTACTCATTTATTATTTTTCTACAATACGCAATTTATTCCTTTTTCAATCCGATTTTTTAATTATTTTATAATACTCGGTAAAAAATTCAACATTATTCGAAACAACAGTTAGGATAATAAAATCATCGGAATGAATATGAAAATTAGTTGACTAATGTTATTCAACCGGAAACATTTCTGTAATAAAAAAGGAAATTACATTCGTAGATTTTCTCCGTTTTGAAAAGGAAGTTCGAAAAATTATTGAACCCTGCCATTTACAGCAGGGTTTTCTCAATACTACAAAATCTCAACAAATATAAGCTAAATAGGAGACACTTTACTTAAGCAACATCATCTTTTTGGTGGCAACAAAATTACCGGCTTGCAACTTATAAAAATATAATCCGGAAGAAAGATTTTGTGCATTGAATTTAACGGAATAATTTCCCTGAGTTTGTGTCTCATTTACAAGTGTTGCCACCTCTTTTCCCAAAACATCATATACAACTAGTTTTACATTAACAGCTCCTTTTTTAGTTGCGGGAACAGAGTAATTAATTGTTGTACTCGGATTAAAAGGGTTTGGATAATTCTGTGATAGCCGGAATGAATAATTTAATTTTTTATTCGAGGTTTCAACTCCGGTTATTTTTTCTACTCTCATAAGTGTTAAACCGGTATAATTATGTTCCGTATTATCAAAACATGACATGAATAGTTCAGTAGAATCTCCCTGTTCTCGTACAGCCACTGAAATAACTTGATTACCTGCAATACCGGAATTTTCTTTATAATAAAGCAACAATTGCTTTCCGTCATACATTCCTAATCCCTCATCGCTGGTTGCAATCCATTTTCTTTTGGAAGCATCAATAACAATCGCATTTACAGAATTATTAGGATTATATGCATCGGCAAGATTAAAAATTTCCCATTGGTTTCCGTCGTAAATGCAAAACTGCCCGTATTCGGTACCCACATACATTTTACCTCCGTTAAACGTTGGTCCGCCGTCTTCCAAAGCAATCGCATTAACCCACGCTGTAGAATCCCCCGCAATTTTAACCAAAGACCAATTTGTACCGTCATATTTGATTAATCCGTTGCTTGTACCAATCCAAATAACATAGTTTGTATCCGTTTGTGATTCTTCTACAGCAATGGAATAGACACTATGAACGGAAACAACGTTTGTATAGCCGTAATGTTTCCAAGTGTGTCCGTCAAATTTAATTAGCCCGTTATTATATGCACCAATCCACAAAGCACCTCCGGACTGAGAGAAAGGTCCGCCATTTTGTACCGCTAAGGTTCGCAAAATCAAACTTTCGTACGGACCCAAATCAAAGCCCATATCTTTTGGAGCAAAGTGATGCCATTGGCCGTTATGCAAATAATAAATTCCGCCGTACTCACTTGTAAACCAATAGTACGAATTTTCATCTTCCAATACGGAACTGAAATGTTGATCCTTAATTACATCAATATCGGAAGCATTATAGCAATAAAAGTTAGTACCGGAATATTTGACAATACCGGTATCACCGGTAGCTGTCCAAACATCTCCGGCATTGTCAACATAAACATTAAGAAGATAATCCGAAGGAATATTTGAATTTGCCGTTGTAAAATAATGCCAACTTTGTGCATAAAAAGAATTGATAAAAACGAACAAGAAAAAAAGTATCTTTTTCATAAAACCTCCTATTTTTATTCATTAATCTCTAGAATTCAAGATTCAGTTTTCCGGAGTTATTATAATTATCTATTTTTCTCCGAATTTTCGGGTTTTACGTTATTTTGTTTACCTTCCGTTTTGTTATCATAAAAACGTGTTGTCGGATATGCAAAATCGATATCATCATACTTGGCAAACTCTTCCAAAATTGCTTCCCATATTGTACCTTCCGTACCTCTTCTTTGTTTCACATTACATATGTAGCGAACAGTAAGCATTACACCGCTGTCTTTTACGGAAGTATAAACGATAGGGGTTAATGTTCTGTAAAAAATCATAAAATCTTTGGAAGCATCTTTAATTTGTTTTTGTGCTTCTGCTGTCAGGTCAAGTGTTTTTTCCGTGATAATCTTGGTTAAAATATCTTTAGCTTTTTTCCAATTGCTCTCAAAAGTAACAAGCACGGGTATCTCGTCCCAAATATATTCAAAACCTTCGGTGTAATTTGCTTGCCATTTGGTAAAAATATATCCGTTGGGAATATGAATAATCCTCCCTGTACTCTGTTCGGCATCCACCCAATTTCCTATCTCAATTACGGAAAATTGGAAAAGACGAATGTCTATAACATCGCCGGTAACTTCTCCTATTTGTACTCTGTCTCCAATTTTAAATGGTTTTCTGATTGTAATAAAAAACCAACCGCCGATATTAACAAGCAAATCTTTAAATGCAATTGCAAGACCTGCTGAAAGCAAACCGATAAAAGTTCCGATAGATTCAAAAATACCAAACCAAATTCTGGAAAGGAGTAATAAAGCAATAACCAAAGTTGTTGTTTTTAAGGTTTTACTCCAAAAGTAACGCTCCTTATAATCCTCCAATTTATCCAGAACAAATTTATAGATAAGCTTACGAATTGCCCATGTAAAAAATATAACAAGGATGGATAAAAGTACTTTTTCCTGAAGAGCAATGGAAACGCCGAGGAATTCTTCAATAATGGAATGAAGATTTGCTTTAAAAGCTCCCATAATAATCAGCTATTATCTAATAAAAAACTTTTGAAAAATAAGTGAAGCTCCACCGATAGCTCCGCTAAACGATTTAAATTGTGAAAATTTAAGCCGTGTATTTTGAGCAAATTCCGAAATTACATCATTTAAAATTGCTTTGCGAATTATTGGTTCAATAAATTCTTCCGCTTCACAAATATCTCCGCCTATTACAATCAATTCGGGGTTAAGCAAATCCACGAACTGTACTATTTTTTTACCAAACTCTTTGGCAATCTCTTTTAGAATAAAGATTGCACCGGAATCACCGTTTTTGGCAGATTTAATAATATCGGATATGGTAATACTTCCATTAATTTTATGACGTTCACAAATATGACATTCGTTACCAAAAATTTTTGCAGCTTCCTTTATTGTACTGTCAATAAACCCCTCGGGTAAAAATGTTCTAACCTCACCGGCAGCACTGTTTGCACCTCTGTACAATTCATGGTTAATAATAAACCCCGCTCCCATTCCGGTAAAACTTTGATGGATTACAAGATATAATAAATCCTTAACCATATTTTCACTTTTTGAAAGCCATTTTGTTCCTAAAGCACCGGCATTTGCATCGTTTTCAATTTCGATATCAAAATCAAATCGAGCTTCCAGAATTTCCTTAAAATTTACCGAATGCAGATTAAATCCCATCGAATAGAGAATACGTCCCTTTTTGTTATCTATAGTGCCGGGCATGGCCAAGCCGAGTCCGAGAATTTTTTTTCTGGGGACTTTTAAATCTTTAATTACATCTTCAACAATAATTTTAATTTGATCGGCCAGTTCTTCGGGGTTTGTTGTATAGTTAATTTCGTAAGTATGTTTAAAAATCACTTCTCCTTTAAAATCAACTAAAATAAGATTGAGTTCTTTGGAAAGCAATTCTATTCCGAAAGTAAATCCGTAATCGGAAGCTATATCCCATAATACCGGGGGTTTACCTCCTTGTATTGTTGTTCCGCCCATTCCTATTCTGCGTATAAATCCCTTACTCTCAAATTTTTTAAGGGTATAAAGAACCGTGGAAATTTGCAATTCGGTTATGATGCTTATCTCACGTGCGGAGATAGAAGAATTCATTCTAACAAGATTGATAATGTGTTGCCTATTTAATCGTTTTACTAACTTTGATGAGCCACTCTTAAACATAAGTTTTTTGTTTTGTTAAAAAAAATTGCCATCTCAAATATTTGCATAAATAGATGGAAATGCAAGATTTTTTTTATAATAACATTGTATTA
The DNA here is from genome assembly GCA_964617555.1 of uncultured Melioribacteraceae bacterium. GTDB lineage: Bacteria > Bacteroidota > Ignavibacteria > Ignavibacteriales > Melioribacteraceae > 1-14-2-50-31-20. The sequence continues at coordinate 5,853 of CAZTYP010000068.1, forward strand.
TTTATTGGTTAGCCCCTTATAACTCATTATTTTTCAGATAGTTAGGTTTTTATAACTAAAAATATAACCCGCATTTTTACGTCATGGTTTTAATAAAATCGCAAATATTTTTCCAAACAAGTAAAGGATTACTACATGCAACCCATCCCTCTTGAGCCGCACCTTCGTACCCCCAAATAAAAATACTGCCGGTACCGGAATTTACGGCATGATTAAGTGCGGTAAATACTTCTTTTTCTCTGCCGCTATTAATCTTAAAACCCTGTATCCATATTTGGGAATTTGCATTAAATAAGTTTGTTAATTCAACAAACTTATTTGAAAAATCACGAACAAATGCCACAGGCTTATTATCCCAATGCCAATAGGGACCAGTTGCAAAAGTATTAATATGTTTAAGATAAAAAAAATCACTCCATTCCGTTTTAATTTTTTCTTCGGGTATATTTGCAGTAAAATAGAGTATATTTTTCATTTTTAAACTTGCAGCCCGTTCAGAAAGACGATCAATAAATTTTATCAGACTTATTTTTTTAAATTTTTTAACCTCTTCGGTTTCCAGTAAAGGCATGGGCTTTTCAAACATGTTTTCAAAATCCGCTTGACAATATTCACAGCGACACCCCCATCTTTCGGGAATACTCCCCAAAAATCCGTGTGTGTGAAAATGAGGTTCATCCCAAAAGAGAGTATCGGCACCGGCTTCCGCCACAACATTAATCCAATTTTCCATAAAGGAAATAAATTTCGGGGAGTTGGGGCACGCCATCGGAATGCGACTTCCGTCGTCTAAAACTTGAGTGGCGTCATTAAAGTTTGCGGCAACAAATTCGGAAAAAGGTTCTCCTCCGAAAACATTTCCGACACCCCAAGGATTACACACAACATTAAGTCCCTCCCCTTTTGTAGCGGAAATTATCTCTTTCATCAAAAGCGGATTAAATTTTAAATCGAACTCGGAGAATGTATGCAAAACAGAAGAAAATCCTTTCTGTTTTATATCCGCCATATCGGTCTTTACATGTTTTAAAATTCTGTTGCCAAAATACGACACACCGAATTCCACTTGGTGCCCCCTTAATTTAACTCTGAAAAGATTTTACTTATATCATCAACAACATTCTCGGTAATTTCAAAAGTAATAACCTTTCGATTGTTTGCAAGCAATGCCTCTCTGTCTCCTATTGCTTGTGCTTTTATAAGAACACCGAAAGTCATTGTAGATTTATCTTTCCCGGCTTCATCTGGAATTTCAACATC
>CAZTYP010000069.1:0-12142 GCA_964617555.1 uncultured Melioribacteraceae bacterium
TTTCTTTAAAATACATAATCTTATAGATAAATAGAGTTTAATTTTTATTATTTCACTTAATATTTGACATTTTTCGTGCCAATACCTATCTTTCGAATCTAAATTTTAATAGCGATGTGAATCTTTTGCATAAACAAAAGATTCTTCTAAAATAGATATTATATCGCGGGGTGGAGCAATTGGTAGCTCGTCGGGCTCATAACCCGAAGGTTGCAGGTTCAAGTCCTGCCTCCGCTACAAAAAAAAGCCGAGATTACTCTCGGCTTTTTTATTGCTTTATAACTAACTGCGTTTAGTGTGCTATCTATGGCTTTACAGTTCCCTCGTAACTTACAAGTTCCGCATCTATAGAACCGATAAGAATTTTTGTTTTTACTTTTACCGGAATTTTTCTGACATCGTCGCTTAACCAAATAATTATTTTCCCTTCTGTCTTAAATAATCCCCCTTTTATAATAATCGGTTCAACCATAATGCAATCAAATGTTCCCGCTTCTACTTTAATTTTTTCCTTACCGCGGTAAACAACATCCAAAGGATAGACTTTTTCTTTGTAAAAATTTTGTAATTTAAATTTATCACCCTCTTTTAAGTTGGAATAATCCAAGGTACGGGCATAATAAAATGCGGAAACAATATCGTTAACATTAGGAGGAATTTTGTAAGCACCTTTACGTGTTTTGGCAATTCCACGACGATGATCAAAAAAAGCGGCAAAATCCATTGTAAAACCGCCTTCCCGAACGTGTTGTTCAAAACGCCACGGAAAAAGTCCCTTTACATCAAGGTAGGTTTCATATCTATCCCTTACTTTATAAAAAGAATCGAAACCGGATAAAGAATTGACTTTAAACGTGATATGGTAAACTTCGCGTCCGGCAATTTTTCTTATTCTCGGAATCTCCATTACGGCAACACCGGCTTTAACAAATCCGTATTTTACATTAAAAGTAAGTTTTTCTCCGACAGTAAAAGCATTATTTTCAACTGTTCTGAATTTTTGTTGTTGTGCAAACAAAATTGTTATTGAAACAAGAAAAATGAAAAATATTTTACGTAACATTATTTACTCTCAATAATTGATATTATCTATATTACAATCTAAAGCAAACTTTGTGCCCGAACCTACGGAAATTTTAATCGGCAAATCAATAAAGCTTGTTATTTCTTTGATACAAAAGGATTATTTTTAATGTAGAAGCGTAAAGGCAAATCGACAGATTTTGTGATACCGATTCGTGTTGTTGTAACTATTTTATCTTCAGAAATTGCAGGAGCATCCAGAATATATATATTATTACCGAGAAGATTTGTGTTATCGTCTTCTTTTGTTATTGAAAGGGCATCGCAAAGTTTTGCGGGACCGTTAGTTAGTAGGAGCAGTTTTTTGTCGGTAACTTCTTTTTCACCGAATCTGTTCACGAACATTTCGTCAATGTTTTCAATGGGTTCAACGGCTCGCAGCAAAACCGCCTCCCCCTCCCCTTCTTTTCCGGTAACAACATTACAACAATAATGTACCCCGTATATCAAATAAACATATAGTACCCCGCCGGTAAAAAACATTGTTTTGTTCCGTTGTGTTAACCCTTTTGATGCATGGCACGATTCATCACCATGTGCAAGATATGCTTCCGTTTCAACAATTTTTGCCGCAAGCAATTTATCGGCAACAGTTCTAACCAAAATTTTACCGAGCAATTTTTTTGCTACATATTTAGCATCTTTTTTATAAAAATTTGCATTAAGTTTTTTTGCGGAAATATTACTCATCGGTTTTACGAGGTCTCATTCTGGATTCAATTTCTTTGATTCTTTCTCTGAAATATTCCTCTCGTTCAGGTTGGATTTCGATTAATGTTTCGTATATTGCTTTTGCTTCTTTATAATTGGATTGATTAAAATAGATTGTAGCAAGTGTTTCGGAAACCAATCCTCTAACGGGTTTGAATTCTTCTGTTTCGTTTTTTTCACTTTCGTCGGGTAACGGCGGTAATTCATTGCTATTTACAATAATTTTTGCAGTATGCAATTTATCGGCAAGTTCTTCCAGATCTTCGGATTTATTTTCAAGGATTTCGTTATTGTTTTTATCCGTAACAAATTCTATGTGTGAATCTGTTTTTTCCGTAACATCAATATCATCTTGTTCTTTAATAGGAATTTTATTTAAGTAAAACTCCAAAGTTTCGGAATTATTTAAAAACTCGTTCCCTTGTTTGTAGTATCCCTTAGCTTTTGCAAACTCTCCGTCTTGTAGAAGTAAATTGCCGTAAAGGAAATAAGGCGTGGGGTATTCTTCGAACTTTTGAATTCCTTCCAACAAAATTTCTTTTGCTCTGTCTGTTTCCCCTTTTAAGATAAATTCGGCGGCAACTCTTGCAAAAAGCATCGAGTTATTATTTAATTCATAAATGGCAATATGTTCATTCTCAAAATTCATAACGTAAATTTAACTATTTTTTTATTAATCCTTCCTTTAAGGATAGAATTGAGACGAAAAAAAATCCGAAAAAAAACATTAAATTAAAAGGAAGTGCCGCAAACTCCGAAAGGTATAACGATGATAAAACCGCAATTAAACTATATGATGCAAAGATAATTTCGAAAAAAATTAATGGAGAAATTTTACTGTTGCCCAAATATTTTTTTTTAGCCGCATTATTCCCCGATAGAAATTTTGGGGTACGAACAAATTCGCTTTTTTTATTTAACAATCCTTCCAACACGGCTTTGGTGTTACTTAAAGCAAGCCCCATTGTGCCTGATAAGAAAAGGGGGAAAATAAAAATGCGTTTTTTCCAATCTTCGTAAATATTTTTTTGTGCCATAACATAAAGCAAAAAAGTACTGATAAAAGCCAAAATAAAAATACCGCTGTAATTAAAAAATGAATTGTAATTCCCTTGATGCTTAATAAAAAGGAGTGGCAAATTTAACAGGGCTACCAATACAACAAAAGGGAAAATAAAATTGTTTGTTAAATGAAATGTTGATTGCAATTTAATTTTAAAACTTAAATCGGATTTCCAAACAGCGGGAAGATTTTTTTTTGCGGTTTCAATTGCTCCTTTTGTCCAACGAAATTGTTGATTTTTCAGAGATAAAATTTCCGTGGGAAGTTGTGCCGGAGTGGTTACGTCGGGCAGAAAAACAAATTTCCATCCTTTAAGTTGAGCTCTGTAGCTCAAATCCAAATCTTCGGTAAGTGTATCGTCTTCCCAATTGCCCGCATCCAGAATTGTTCTTTTTCTCCAAACACCTCCTGTACCGTTAAAATTAATAAAGAATCCGGCATCGTTACGTACTTTTTGTTCAACGGCAAAATGCCCGTTAAGAGCAAAGGCTTGTACCCTTGTTAATATCGATTCTTTTTCGTTTAGGTGTTCCCACCGCGTTTGTACCATTCCTATTTTATCGGAAACAAAATATGCCAATGTTCTTTTTAAAAAATCGGGAGCAGGAATAAAATCGGCATCAAAAATTGCTATAAATTCTCCGCTTGCAAATTCAAGTCCGTATTTTAATGCGCCCGCTTTAAATCCTTTTCTAACTTGACGTTTAATATGTTTAATGTTAAAGCCTTCCGCTTTTTTTTGTAAAACCAATTTCTTAACAATTTCGGTTGTTTCGTCGGTAGAATCGTCCAGCACTTGTATTTCAAGTACATTTTTGGGATAATCCAAATTACACACTGCATTTATAAGGCGTTCGGCAACATATACTTCATTATAAAGAGGCAGTTGAACCGTTACTGTTTGTGAGGTATCAACTGACGTGAGAACGGCTTTGCGTTTTCCGCGTAGTTTATATTGGTAATAAAGCATCACAAAACCGTGAAAGGAAAAAATTGTAAGAATAACAAGTGAAACCGTATATACAACCAAGACCAGTTCCGCAACCGGAAAACTATTCATTTGAAATCCTTTCTCCCGCTTATATTACCAGTCCGCAACAACAGCCAATAATAAATCCAGACTAACATTTTCGATAGCACGTTTAATAGCATCTTGTCTGTTTTCTATTGAATTTTGTGTTGCGTCGAAAGTTGCATAGTTGGAAAATCTTTTATTAAAAATTGTTTTTTTCATCACCAAATCTTTGTAAACGGCTTTAACGGTGATGGTAATTCTGCGTGCCGTAGCTTTTTCCTTATCGCCCGAAACCACTTCCGTACGTTCGTTAAACCCCACAACCGTAACGGATAAAACGGCATCCGAATTAACGGAATTTACAACTTGCAAACTATTATCGTCAATAAATTGTTGAGTTAACTCTTGGGTAAAATCGTTACTGATATACGGTTCGCCGGAACCGCTTTTATCTTGAACAATGGGAATTGCAATTGTATGAAGATGCGGAGGCACCGAAGCACCCGTAAAAGAATAGCTGCATCCTCCTAAAAACAAAACGAGGGTAAAAAGAAAAATATTTTTAATTAATCTCATATTCTTTTAATTTTCTGTATAAAGTTCGCTCACTTATATTCAACATTTTGGCCGCAAGCTTTTTATTCCATTTAGTAAATTCTAGGGCTTGCTTAATAGCACGTTTTTCCAGTTCGTTAATCGGTAAAATTTCGTTTACGGGCATCGGTTCGTTTTGAATATTTCTCAAATTTATGCGTGCAATATTTTTTAATTCCTCAATATCTTTTTTTATCTCTATCAAAGCACGGTATATCATTTCTCTATCAAGAGCATCTGCCGGCTTATCAACAAATACGGGGAGGTTATTACTTACCGGCTCGGCAATCTCTTCCGCTAATAAAAGCATCTTAAAAGATTCCGCAGTTATTTTCCCATCCCGACTAAGAGCCAATACGGATTCTATTGTATTCTTTAATTCTCTAACATTTCCGGGCCAATGATAACTTAACAACAAATCAGGAACATCGTTTGTAAACTCAAATTCCGGTAAATTGTTTTTTTTGCAATACTCTTTTACAAAAAAATCCGCGAGGGGAATAATATCCTCCTTACGCTTACGCAACGGAGGGATTGTAAGCGTAACGGCTTTTAACCTGAAAAAAAGATCGTTTCGAAAACGCTTTGCTTCAACTTCTTTTTGTAACGATTTGTTTGTAGCGGCAATAATTCTTACATCCACCGAAGTAACCCGTTCGCTGCCAATTCTCATAAACTCGTTTGTTTCCAAAACTCTTAACAATTTTACTTGTGTTGTTAAGGACATTTCGCCAATCTCATCCAAAAAAAGTGTACCTTTATCGGCAATTTCAAAATAACCTTTTCGAGAATCGGAGGCACCGGTGAACGAACCCTTTTCGTGCCCGAAAAGTTCCGACTCCAAAAGCGTTTCGGGAATTGCCCCGCAATTTACGGAAACCATTTTTTTGTTAGCTCGTTTGCTGGCTTTATGAATTGCATTGGCAAAAACCTCTTTACCAACACCGCTCTCGCCGGTGATTAATATGGGAATATCTGCCGGGGCAACTTGCCGAACAACATCAACCAAATCTTTAATTTGTTTCGACTTCCCGATTATTCCGTATTTTTCTTGAAATTCTTTTGTTGTCATTTTTTTTATATTATTTGCACAAATTTACTAAAGGAAATTAACTTTAGCTAATTTACTGCGTCATTACGTCAGTTTAACCTTCATACCGTCAAAAGTAATTATTATTTTACTCCTTTTTTCTTCGGAAAGTTTCCTATGTTGTTCAATTATTTTATCATCGTTATTAATGTGTACAAAGTAAGACTTTTTATACTTAGCTTGCATTATATGTTCAACAATACGCTCAAAAGGAATATGAGTTGCTTCGGAAATAAAATAATCGGGAGAGAATTTTGTGAACAATTTTAAATCGGATACGGCTCCTACATCGGATGTATATTGTACTTTCACTCCATTACTTTTTAATAATACAGAAGCCGAAACAAATTTCAATTCGCTTATATCTTTAATATTATGTTTGTTTTTGATATGCGTATTTTGCAATGGAACAATTTTAAGGTTTTCAGCATGTTCAATTTCATCACCGAATTTGTAACCGAAAATTTGCAATTTGAAATTAAATGTTGACGGAAAAAGAAATAAATGTCGTAAATAATCGATAACAAAATTTTCAAGTTCGGAATGAATAAATAATAGTAAAGGCTTTTTGCGACGGGTAAATTTCATCTGCGTTAATAACGATGCAAGTCCCGAAAAATGATCTGCGTGTGTATGCGTAATAAAAATTGCATCTATCTCGTTATATTTAACGCCTGCATAAAGAAGTGCTTTAGCAATCCCGTCTCCGGCATCAATTAACAAATTGTAATAACCGTTTTGAACAAGCAATGATGTGTGGAACCTTAAACGTTGCGTAATTCCGGAGCCCGTACCTATAAATGTTATTTCCATTGCATCTTTCTAAGTTTATTTTAACGGAACAACACGCCCGGTTAAACGATATTTGTTTTTTAATTCTTTTAAAATCGGCTCGGCGGATTTTTTATTTTTAAATTTTCCAACAATAACAATGTTCAATAAAGAGCCTCCAACTTCTTTTGTATAAGTAGCGGAATATACCCCTTTTAATTGAAATTTCTTTTTTAAATTATCGGCATTGGTTTTATTCAAAAAAGCCCCCGCTTGAACCGTATATTTATATTGAACTTCTTCGACCTTGGGAGATTTGTTCGAATGGACTTCTTTTTTTGTTACACCTCTTTCAATAAAAAAATCTTGGCTCGGCAAAGTTCTATCTGCAGCTTTTATATACGGCGAGGAAGGATAATCCGTTTTTAATTTTGTTAAATATTTTTCGGCCTTATTGTAACTTCCAAGCGCATAATAATATGAAAAAACTCTATACAAAGCCGCATCGGCAAATTGTGAATTTGGAAATTTTGAATATACAACAAAATACTTGCTGAGGGCTTCCTCTCCGTTTTCGGTAAGCACCGCATCTAAAAACTTTACTTCCGGATTATCGGGATAATTTTGTTTCAATTGTTTTAAATCATTTTCGGCATCGGCAATTTCACCCGATTCAATTTTTTTAAGTGTAGAAATTATATCCGCCTGGGCAAACAAATTTATTGCAGAAAATATTATTAAAAAAAAGACTCGCATGGGTTTTCCCTTTTTAAACATGTAAAAGAAAGAACATTTTATAATTGATATTTATCAACAATTTCAACAAAGTCGCCAAATAGTGTAGCCGAAGTTGCTTTAAAAATTTTAACCTTAACTAAATCGCCAATTTTAACATTATTTGCAACCGGAAGAATTACGATTTTATTTGTATCGGTTCTTCCGGAATAGAAATCATCCGATTTTTTACTCAAACTTTCAACAAGCACAACATCTTCAGTACCTATCAGTCCTTGGTTTATTTCGAATGAAATTTTTTGTTGTTCGTCAATTATTTCCGTAAGTCGTCTGGATTTCACATCTTCCGGTACATCATCTTTTATCTTGTAAGCGCGCGTACCTTCGCGAGGAGAATATTTAAACATAAACGCACCGTCATAACGCACTTTTGCCATTACGTCCAATGTCATTTTGTGTTCCGCTTCCGTTTCGGTAGGAAACCCGGCGATAATATCTGTGGAAAAAGATACCCCGGGAATTATTTTACGGGCACGGTCAATAATTCCAAGATAATGCTTAACCGTGTATGTACGGTTCATTGCTTCCAAAATTCTATCGGAACCGGATTGAATCGGAAGGTGAATATAGTTGCAAATATTTGAATGTTCCGCAATAGTATAGAGTAATTTGTCCGATAAATCTTGCGGATGTGAAGTTGTAAAACGAATACGCATATCCGGAGCTGCTTCGGCACAAGCTGCAAGCAAATCGGAAAAATCATTCTCACCGTCGGAATATGAGTTTACGTTTTGACCGAGTAAAGTAACTTCTCTGAATCCGCGTTCGGATAATTTTTTAACGTCTTCTACAACAGATATTAATTTACTGCTCCGTTCTCTGCCGCGGGTAAACGGAACAACACAATAAGTACAAAATTTATCGCACCCTCGCATTACGGAAATCCAAGCGGATAAACCGTCTTCACGATACGGTTCAATATCTTCGTATGTTTCCGTTCGCGAAAGTCTTACTCCTATTCCTTTTTCACCATTTACCGCATCATCAATTAAAGAAGGAAGCCGCCTGTATTCATCGGGGCCGACAACCAAGTCCACCATTTTTTTCTTTTCAATCAAGTCGTCTTTAAGGCGCTCGGCCATACACCCGAGTACACCTATAACCATATTCGGGTTTCTCTGTTTTAATGTACCGATATTGCCAAGACGACCGTGAATACGCTGTTCCGCATTGTCTCTAACGCTGCAAGTATTAAGGAAGACGACATCGGCGGAATCAATTTTATTTGTTACTTCGTATCCTTTGTTATTTAAAATTCCCATCACTATCTCGGAATCCGCAAGATTCATCTGGCAGCCGTAGGTTTCTATATATACTTTCCTTTTCATTACAATCTTATTTTAAATTTAATTTTCAAATATAAATAATTATTAAATAGTAAGGAGAGTTTATAAATTCTTTTGTAGCTTTAAATTTCAAATCGGATATTTTTATGACAAAGCAAGAAATTTTAAAAAGGAACGCCGCAGAAAAAGCCGTTGAATTTATTAAATCCGGTATGGTCCTTGGTTTTGGAACCGGATCTACATTTAATTATGTTCTTTACCTGCTTTCCGAAAAATTAAAATCGGGCGAATTGAAAAATATACTAGGAGTTCCCTCATCCGAAAAAACAGAAAAATTAGCAAAGGAATTAAACATTAGAACAGCTTCCCTTTCGGATTACACCACACTTGATTTAACAATAGACGGAGCGGATGAAGTAGACAAAAAGCTTAATTTAATTAAAGGCGGCGGAGCCGCTCATCTACGCGAAAAAATAATTGCACAAGCAAGTAAACAGTATGTAATTATTGTTGATGAATCTAAGATATCGAAAGTACTCGGAGAAAAATGGGCGGTGCCGATTGAAGTAATTAAAATGGCGGTTGACGTTGAAAGAGAATTCCTAGAATCTATGGGAGCAAAAGTTAAATTGCGATTAAACCAAAATAACATTCCGTTTATTACCGATGAAGGGAATTATATACTTGATGCAAACTTCGGGATTATTTCTTATCCGAAAAAATTGGCAAGAAAATTAGAAAAACGCGCGGGTATTGTTGAACACGGGCTTTTTATAAATATGGCTGATTATGTTGTTGTTGCTAAAAGTAGTAATATAGAAATTTTAAGTAAATAATTTATATGATAAAATGAGGTTGATTTTGGAAAAAACGTGTATCCTGAAAATTGTTATGCTTTTTCTTGGAATTCCGACATTACTTTCAGCTCATCCGAGTTTATCGCATTTATCCGGTTTAACAGACGGTTTAATCCACCCTTTCAGTGGAACTGATCACTTATTGGCAATGCTCGCCATAGGTATTTGGGCATCTCAAATACCCGATAAAGCAGTGTGGAAACTTCCTGCAACTTTTATTTTTGTAATGCTAATCGGCGGATTATTCGGACTCACTAAAATTCAAATTCCCTTTGTTGAACAAATTATTATTACCTCCGTTTTTGTTTCGGGAATTTTAATTGCATTAGTTGCAAAGTTTAATTCAAATACTGCAATGTTGCTCGTAGTAGTTTTTGCTTTTTTTCACGGCTATGCGCATGGTGCTGAAATTCTTGTAAACACTTCATGGATAGAATATGTTGCAGGTTTCCTTTTCTCCACTCTTTTTCTGCTTTCTGTAGGAATTTTTGCCGGATTTTACTTGGGAAAGAAGTATTTCCCGATTTTAAAATATACGGGATTTGCAATCATTTTTATTGGAATAACATTATTTTTCGTCCGATGATATAAAAAACATTAGCCGTTTGTTGCTCCTATTTTTACAGATTATTTATAATTAACAAACTGAGTGGGAAAATCAAAATCCGCCTCTTTAATTGCATTAATTACAGTTTGCAAGTCATCACGCTTTGCCCCTTGCACACGAACTTTATCGTCCATAATTTGTGCATTGACTTTTAGTTTCAAGTCCTTTACAAGTTTGGTAATCTTCTTTCCGTTTTCTTTGGATATACCGCTTTGCAAATTTATTGTTTGACGTACTCTTCCACCCGAAGCAGGTTCTGCTTCTTGCGGTTGCATTGATTTTAACGAAAGTTTCCTTTTTAAAAATTTTGTTTGTAAAATATCGAACGAAGCTTTTAATGCATAATCGTCTTTTGAGTTTATAAGAATTGTTTTATCATTTTTATTAAGTGTTATTTCGGTTTTAGAATCTTTTAAATCGTAACGTTGACGAACCTCTTTAACGGCTTGGTTTACAGCATTATCAACTTCTTGAAAATCTATTTCGGATACTACATCAAAAGATGAATTTTTTGCCATGGGAACTCCATTAATTATAATTTATATTTTAAAGTTACTAATTCTATTCATAAAATAAATATGAGTAAAAAATCTCTAACAATATTTGGTGTATGAAATTTTAAACATTCGGTTTGTATCCGGTAAACTTAATACATCTGTTTTTTTACTAAAAAAATAATAATATGTGGAATAATATTTAATACATTCTTATTTTACAGAAAAAAGCCGGAGTAAAAATGGGAAATAAAAAATTATCCAAAAAGGAATACGAAAAAGAATTACGAAAATTACAAGTGGAATTAGTGAAACTTCAGGAATGGATTAAATACAAAGGTTTGAAAGTAGTAGTAATTTTTGAGGGACGGGATGCCGCAGGGAAAGGAGGAACAATAAAAAGGATTTTAGATAAACTGAATCCTCGCGTATGCCGTGTTGTTGCCTTGGGCACACCTACGGAAAAAGAAAAGACACAATGGTATTTTCAAAGATATGTTCCACACTTACCTGCTGCGGGCGAAATGGTTTTATTTGACCGCAGTTGGTATAACCGAGCAGGAGTTGAAAAGGTAATGAACTTTTGTACTGAAGAAGAATACGAAGAGTTCATGCGTTCGTGTCCCGAATTTGAACGGATGCTTGTTCGTTCCGGAATTATTTTGATTAAATATTGGTTTTCCGTTAGCGATGAAGAACAGGAACGGCGCTTTCAAAAAAGAATACACGACCCGATACGCAGATGGAAATTGAGCCCTATGGATTTGGAATCACGTGCACGCTGGGTTGAATACTCGAAAGCAAAAGATGAAATGTTTAAATATACCGATATTAAACAAGCCCCGTGGTACGTTGTGGAAGCGGATAATAAAAAATGTGCGAGGCTCAATACAATTCACCATCTCCTTAGTAAAATTCCTTACGAAGATTTATCGCCAAAACCAATTACACTGCCCCCTCGCAAAAAAGGGAAAGGATACATTCGTCCTCCGTTTGAAGACCAAACTTTTGTACCGAAAATTTGCGGTTAACAATCAAATTAATTGTGATTTGAAATAATCCGAATCGGACTTCAGAGATAGGTGTTTCTCCCTCTTTTCAAGAGTCTCTATTTTTTTGATCATTGAAGAAATAAACTTTTGATGTTCATCCGAGTTCTTGTTTCTCACTCTATGGTTACGTGCGGAAACTATTTTCGAAATATCTTTTATTAATTGCAAACAATGTTCCGAGCAGATTACATTACTAAACTTTTCCCAAATATAATCGGTAGCCATTTTATTCGGGTGAATCAAGTCGGAATTGTAAAAGCGGTAATCGCGTAAATCATCCATAATAATTTCGTAGGACGGAAAATAATTACAATTTTTTTCCTTTTTAATAATTTCGTCAATTGCAAGTAAAAGTATGGCTTTGCTCAGTTGATTGTTTACAGCCCCGTTTTTCCAATGCCTCACAGGGCTAACGGTAAAAATAAATCTTACTTCCGGATTAAAATTTTTAATTAATCCGACAAGCTCGGAGATATTCTTTTCAACTTCATACAATGTTAATCTGTAATGCTCAAACATCTTTTGAGGTATTTTATGACAATTGGAAACCACAATCCCTTTTTCCAAATGCTTAAAAACATACGATGTACCGAATGTTACAATAATTAAATCGGCAGATTTAAGAAAACGATTGGTTAATTCCATTGATTTATTAATGTTAGCAAGCACAAAATCAACATTGTGGTAAGAAAAATTACTGTGATGATAAAAACTATGCCATTCG
>CAZTYP010000070.1:0-82967 GCA_964617555.1 uncultured Melioribacteraceae bacterium
GTTGATGTGATTATAGACGAAGCTCACAACCCCGCAAGCGAACATCCGTTTAAAGGAAATATAGATATTAAAAAACTAAATGCTCTTATCAAAAAAGTTGGAGCTGAAAAAATTCCGTACGTAAGTATTGCGGGCCCGGTAAATATGGCGGGCGGGCAACCTTTCTCGATGAAAAACCTGAAAGAGGTTTCTTCGCTTTGTAAAAAACATAAAATTAAAATGTGGTTCGATGCCACACGTGCAGTGGAAAATGCTTACTTTGTAAAAACTCGCGAACACGGTTACGCAAAAAAAACTATCGCCGAAATATTAAAGGAAATGACCTCTTACTTTGAGGGATTATGGGTAAGTGCAAAAAAAGATTTGATGGTTAACATCGGCGGAATATTCGCAACCCGCAACAAAAAGATTTTTGACAAAGCACGTAACATGGTTGTAATTTACGAAGGACTGCATACATACGGTGGCTTGGCAGGTCGCGATATGGAAGCAATGGCCGTAGGAATTGAGGAAATGATTAATTACGACAATATCCGTGCCCGCATAGGACAAGTAGAATATTTCGGGAACTTGCTTCAGTCTTACGGGGTTCCTATTGTTAAACCGATAGGGGGGCACGCAATATTCTTGGATGCAAAAAAAATATTAAAACATTTACCGCAAGACCAATTTCCCGCACAAACCCTTGCGGCAGAAATTTATATTGATTCCGGAGTTAGAGGAATGGAACGCGGAATTGTTTCCGCAGGACGCGACCCTAAAACAGGTAAGCACAGATATCCAAAGCTTGAACTGGTACGCCTTACATTCCCTCGACGAGTATATACACAAGCCCATCTTGATGTTGCGGCAGAATCCATTGCATCGGTTTATGAAAACAGAAAAAATATAACCGGTTTAAAAATGGTTTACGAACCGGAATACTTAAGATTTTTTCAAGGCAGATTTGAAAAATTATAAGTTCATATTTATTAAATAATTCTACATTTTTAAACCTCGGATATTATTTAATATCACGAGGTTTATTTTATCTTTAATTAGAAGCATATGCACGAACAATTAGAAATAAAAAAACAATTTGCGGAAGAAAAGAAAAAACTCTTTAATGATACCAAACTGTTGGAAGATTCATTTAAATTCTGCATCCGTTACAGTCTTCTTGTAGAAGAGTATATTTTTAAAGTGCTCGCCTCTAAAAAAATGGAATGTGTTCTTGCTGCAGCCGGAAGTTTCAGCAGACGCGAACTTTCCCCCTATTCCGATATAGATTTAATGTTCATTGTTGATAAAATTGATAAACACCGTAAAGGCATTGAGGAAAGTGTTGCTTTGCTTTGGGATATCGGAATAGAAATTTCACATACCGTTCGTGAGTTTTCCGACATAGATAAATTTTTAAAAAATGATTTAACATCATTTACCCAGTTTTTTGAAACCCGCTTCCTTATTGGAAACAAAGAAACTTATAAAAAATGGAATGAAAAAATCCTTTCGGTACTTAACGATACTCACAAAGAAAGATTAATAAATCAATATTTTGCGGATATTAAACAACGACATTTGAAATACGGCAATTCCCCGAAAGTGTTGGAACCGAATATTAAATCTTCTGCCGGAGGTTTACGAGATTTTCATACAATCGAATGGATTTACCTAATTAAAAACAATACTATTATTTCCAACCAAAAAGAGATAACACAAACTGAACTTTTTTTGGAAAAAATGAAAAGTGAAAATTTTATTGATAACAGATTTGTAAAACGGTTGTTGGATAGTTATAAGATGATTCTTCTTGTTCGCAATTTATTACACATCATGCACGAACGGCGTCAGGACAGATTAGAGTTTTCTTCACAAGAAAAAATTGCCGGTATGTTGGGGTATAACGAAAGTAACTGGAAAGAATTTATGTATAAATATTTTACGGCCACCAATACGGTTTATACATTTTCCAAAACTTTGGTTAAACGATACGAAGAAGAAATATCCAAGCCGGTTTCCGAGTTTTTATCCATTGAGTTGGACGACGACTTTTATATAAAAGACAATATAATTTATATTAAAACTCCTCGCAATCTTACCCTTTCGGAAATAATGCGTGTGTTTTATTACAGAGGCTTGCATACTGCCCGTTTTAGTCAAGCACTCCGTTCAATAATTGTCCAAAGTATTATTGATGTTGAAGAAAGCGATGATATCTTTTCGGCTTCTTCCGTCTTTTTCAGAGAGATATTAAAACTTCCGGCAAACGTGGGCGAAACATTAAGTATAATGAACAGTTTAAGCGTCCTTGGAGCATTCATGCCGGAATTTAGAGAGCTTATCGGCTTTTTCCAACCGGGTGTTTATCATTGTTATACTGCCGATGAGCATACTTTAATAGCAATTAAAAATCTTGAAAAATTAAAATATGAAGACTCGCTGCTCGGTAATATCTTTAATAGTATTAAAGAAAAAGATATCCTTTATCTTTCCGTACTCTTACACGATATTGCCAAACCGATAAGTATTTCGGGACATGAAATTATCGGTGCGGAAATGGTCGGAACAATTATGAATAATTTCGGTTACAGTTACCATGAAATTGAGCTTGTACAGTTTTTGGTTAGAAATCATCTTGCAATGGAACAAGTTGCCTTCCGCAGAAATTTGAATGACCCCGAAACATTAGATAATTTTGTTTCAAGATTTTCCAGTATGACGGAATTAAAACACCTTTATCTTTTAACATATGCCGACTTATCTGCCGTAAGCCCTATGGTTTGGACCAATTGGAAAAGCGATTTGCTCGAAGAACTTTATCGCAAAAGCTATTCCATGCTTAACGATAAATTAACCGGTGAAGAATTGCTTTACGAAAACACACTTGCAATGATTAATAATCCCAAAATAGCCAATAACAATGCGGTAAAATCGCATGTGGAATCTATTGGAGATGCCGGATATTTACAACTTTACACTCACGACGAAATCAGCGAACATGTAAAAGAAATTGAAAGCGGAAACGATATATCCGTTTTCCTTAAACATGACAATGAATTTACAAACATTACGGTTATTACACGAGATTCCGACTCGTTGCTTGCCAAACTTTGCGGTTCGTTATCCATAAGCGATTTAAATATACACGATGCCAAAATTTTTACGCGTAAGGACGGTATTGTAATAGATAATTTTAATGTAACCGATTTTTATTCCAACAAAAAAGTTCACAAGGAAAAATTCGATTTAATTAAAGCCAATATTATTTCATCGTTACAAAACGAATTTCATATTTTGGAAGAGATTAAAAAAATAAAATCCCGTTGGTGGCGTTTAGAAAATAAAATCTTTCGAAAAAAAGATAAAATTAAAATCAAATTTGAAGAATACGATAAATACAGTATTATTGATGTTCATGCACCTGACAAAATCGGGCTGCTTTATCAAATAACAAACAAAATGAATGAATTAGGTTTGGTAATATATTTTGCTAAAATTGCCACAAAATCGGATGATGTTGTTGATTCGTTTTATGTTCTGGACAGAAACGGCAAAAAAATAATTGATGCCGATAAAGATTTAATTACATTGGAACTTAACCGTGCAATTGAAGAAATTTTATAACAGAGGTAAATTTGCAATTTTTTAACAAAACAGCACCCATAGGTATTTTTGATTCAGGTATTGGCGGATTAACCGTTGTCAAGCGAATAATCTCAATGTTTCCAAACGAAAATATAGTTTATTTTGGCGATACCGCTCGTGTACCGTACGGTACAAAATCCAATTCTACCGTAATTGAATATGCAATACAAGACACACGGTTCCTGATAAATAAAAATGTAAAACTAATAATTGTAGCGTGTAACACCGCCTCTTCCGTTGCTTTGCAACAATTAAAAACAAATTTCAACATTCCCGTAATAGGAATGATTAACCCCGGAGCCAAGCTGGCCTTAAAGAAAACAAAAAACAAACGTATCGGAGTTATCGGGACAAATGCTACCATTAATAATAAAGCATATTCCAACGAATTAAAAAAGTTGGATAACAGTCTCTCCGTTTTCGAAAAAGCATGCCCCCTTTTTGTTCCTTTGGCAGAAGAGGGCTGGCTTAATCATAAAGCTACAAAACTGATTGCAGAAGAATATTTGAGCGAGTTAATTGAAAAAGAGATTGACACTTTAATACTCGGTTGTACGCATTATCCTCTTCTTGCAGAAATTATTCAGGAAGTAGTGGGGAACAATGTAACTTTAATAGATTCCGGCTATGCTGCTTCGCTTGAAGTTGAAAATTATTTAGAGGGAAGAGGTATTCGAAACGATTCTAACCAATACGGCACGCATCATTACTATGTTAGTGATCTGCCAAATCGTTTTAAGCCGATGGCAGAGCGATTTTTAGGAAACACTGTAAATAGGATAGAGAAAGTGGATGTGGATTTTTTAACCAAAACGGATTAATAATCCGCGGAAAATTTATTGTTTATTTAAATAAAAACTTTTATAATGATAAAGAGCAGCAATTGTTTTTGAATCTATTAAATCACCGTTTTTAATTAACACATCTATTTCGTCAATGCTATACTCAAAAACTTCCATTCCGTATTCACCTTCTTCTCTATTATGTTCGCCGGCGGTTAATTCTTCTGCCAAAAAAAGATAAAGAATTTCGTCACAAAATCCCGGAGTAGTGGCAATTTTTCCGAGAGGAGTTATTTTGTCGGCTCTGTAACCGGTTTCTTCGGTAAGTTCCCGCACGGCACAAACGCGCGGGTCTTCGTTAATTTCCAATTTTCCGGCAGGTGCTTCCAACAAAACTTTTTGCAACGGATAGCGAAATTGCTTAACAAGAATAATTTTCCCTTCTTTATTAACAGGCAATACTACAGCCCCGCCGTTGTGGTGAACAACTTCGCGTCTTCCGTCGTTTCCGCTATCGTATTTTAATAAATCCAGTTTAACGTCGAAAACCATCCCGCTGAAAATTTTCTCGCTTTTTACTACTTTGTAATTCATAATTTCCTTTTAATTATCGTAATAAGGAATTAACTCGCTTCCCAAAAATTTGAGTGTTGCGGCAATAACTCCAAGATCGTCCATATATCCGAAAAGAGGGGCTAAATCGGGTATTGCATCTAAGGGAACAATAAAATAGAGCAGTGCAGCGGCAACAATGGCTTTGCGATGCCAACTAACGTTATTATCAACAAGATAGCGGTATAACGCCATTAAATCTTTTGCAAATGAAATTTTAGCACCAACCTTTTCCAACTTAACCCATAATTTACCTTCAATCTCTTCGGTTGCATTTTTTACATCTTCTTCCGAAGAAATTTCAACATTGGCATCTTCAACTTTGTACTCGTTAAAACCGTCTTTCATTTTATTTACCTCTTATGTTCTTTATACCAATCAAAAATTGTCCGCCACCAAAATTTAGCATTTTGCGGCTTTAATACAAAATGAGTTTCTTTCGGAAAATAAACAAATTTAGATTCAACATTCATACGTTGCAATGCCGTAAAAAGTTCCATTGCTTGGCCTTCGGGAACTCTGAAATCCATTCCTCCGTGAAAAATTAACATTGGGGTTTTAAAGTTTTTTACAAATTCGCTCGGAGACCATTTTTTATACAGTTCCGGGTTTTCCCACGGCGTACCGTTAAACTCCCACTCCGGAAACCAGAGTTCTTCGGTTGTACCGTACATACTAACCAAGTCATAAACCCCATCATGACTGACGAGGGCGTTAAATCTTGTTGTATGCCCCTCAATCCAATTTATCATATATCCGCCGTAGGAAGCTCCGGCAGCAAAAGTATTGTTTCTATCAATAAAGTTAAAATTGGAAACTGCAAAATCGTAAGCATTCATAAGATCGCTAAACGGTTTACCTCCCCAATCTTTCGAAACCGCATCAGTAAAATCTTGCCCGTAGCCAACCGAGCCGCGGGGATTGGTTGCCACAACCACATATCCCTCGGAAGCAAACATCTGTAAATTCCAACGATAATGGAAATCGTCTGTCCAATGCCCTTGTGGTCCGCCGTGAATAAGAAATATCATCGGGTATTTTTTCTTTGCATCAAAAAAGGGCGGTTTAACAAGAATAGATTGTATCGGAGTTCCGTCTTCCCCTTTGCTCCAAAATGTTTCCACATCGTTCATTTTCAATTTTGCAAGCAATGCCGCATTTATTGATGTAAGTTGTTTAATGTTCTCTCCGTTTCTATCGGCTTTGAATATTTCGTAGGGTTGAGTAGATTTTTGTGCTTTGAAAAACAATTTATTATTTATAACATTCAAACCGCTTACATTCATTTTTTTTATTAAAATTCTGTTTTCTCCGGTTTCGATATTAATATTATAAACTGAATTATAAATTTTGTTTGCGGCAGTGTAAAAAATAGATTTGGAATCTTCCGCCCAAACAATTTGCCCGATGGAAATATCTAAATTTTCCGAAATATTTTTCAACGTTTTTGTTTTTCTGTTATAAAGTATAAGTCTTTGTTTATCGGCTTCAAATCCCGCACGTGCCATTGAACGGAATGCTATATATTTGCCGTCTGGAGAATATACCGGTTGATTATCATTCCCCTTGCTTGTTGAAATTTTTTCGGCTTTGGCGTTCCCGTCCAACGGTAATATAAAAACATCGTTGTTAGTACTTGTTGCAAGAACTTTATCTTTGTTTGTAGTATAGACAACCTCTTTGCCGTCGGTTGAGAAGCCGTAATCGTTAGTACTGCCGAGGTCAACGGGTGGAATATCAGATTTGCTCTTGGGTGTTAAATCGGTTACTTTTTTGGATTGTAAATCCATTAAAAACAGATGCCCGCGTTTTTCTCCGCGCCAATGGTCCCAATGTCTGTACATTAATTCGGTAAAAACTTTTACATCGGCTTTTTGCTCTGCCGCTTTATTGCTCTTTGCTTTGTTGCATTCTTGGGTTAAGCAATGGGGATAAACTTGAGAAACAAATAAAATCTTCTTTCCGTCTGTCGACCATCTGATGCCTGAAGCTCCGGTATACATATTGGTTAATTGTTCCTTGTTGCTCCCGTCAAGATTACATATCCAAATTTGCCCTTTGAATTGATAGGAAAGTTTTTTCCCGTTCGGAGTAAAAACAGGATTACTTTCACTTTCTTTTGAATTTAAAATCGGGCGAAGATTTTTACCGTCGGTATCAATAAGATAAATATCGGTTTGTCCGCTGTTTTTATCCATGGAATATTCGGTTACGGAAAAGGCTATCGTTTTACCGTCGGGCGATATACTCATGCTTCCGATTCTTTTCATAGCCCATAAATCATCTACGGTAATCGCTCGCTTCTGTTGTGCAAAAACCGAGAGGGTAAAAATCGAGATAAAAAATATTGTTGTAACTTTTTTCATTGGAAATCCTTAAATCTGTTTTCATAATCTTTGCTACAAAGATAGTTATTTGAAACTAAACAATAAACGCCGTTGAATTATCAATTGTTCTGCTCGGCATAACAGATTTATTATTACAAACCCAAAAGCTATCGTTTAATATAGATAACCGTTAAAGGGAACATTATTCCCATAAAAAATCATTATCTTTTATTTATAAATAACAAGGGGTGAGAAAATGAAAAACAGAAGAGACTTTTTAAAAACGTCTTTAGTAATTTCAGCTGGGGTTGTTACGGCAAATGCTCCTTCGCTTGCTGCTGTCGGCGGTTATCCGAACGGCATTATTTATACAAAAGATAATCCGGGCAAATGGGATAAGAAAATAAACTCGCACTTACCCGTGGTTTCAATAAAGGGAGATACCGTAACAATTGAAACAAAACACGGGATGTCCGGGAATCATTATATTGTTAGGCATACCGTTGTTTCCGATACCGGAAAAGTGTTGGGAGAAAAAACGTTTTACCCGACCGACAAAAAGGCGATTTCGGTTTTTATCGTTAAAGGGAAACATACAAAATTATATGCCACAAGTTTTTGTAACAAACATGACTTATGGGTTTCCGAATTCGACAAGAAATAGTTTTACAGATATTTTTCTTCGTCGTAAATCAGATGTTCAAACGTTTCACGGCTTCTTATTGTTTTATACTCTTTTCCATCAACTAAAATTTCCGCAGGTCTGCGTCTGCCGTTATAGTTGGAAGACATTACCATTCCATAAGCACCGGCAGACATTATTGCAAGAGTATCCCCGCGAGATACCATTGTAATTTCTCTTTCCTTGGCAATATAATCTCCCGTTTCACAAACCGGACCCACAATATCCGCCACAAAATCAACATTATCAATCTTTTCAACAGGTTGTACATGATGGTATGATTTATAAAGAGAAGGACGAAGTAAATCTGTCATTGCAGCATTAATAACAACAAAATTTTTACCGAGAGAATTAGATTTTGTATAAAGGACATCCGCAAGCAATGTACCCCCGTTTGCAGTTAGAAATCTTCCCGGTTCAAAAAGTATTTCGGCATCAAGTTGCATAAATACGGGAATAAGTTTTTCGGCAAACTCTTTTACTGAAAAAGGATTTTCGTTGTTATATATAACACCTATTCCTCCTCCAATATCAAAATGCTTCAAGTTAATTCCTGCGGTTTTAATTTTTTTATATAATTCCGCCATTCTTATTGTGGCTTCTACAAAAGGGTCCACCGTAGTTATTTGCGAACCGATGTGCATATCAATTCCGGTCAATTCAACATTATCTAACTTTGAACACTCCATAAACATATCATAGGCATAAACGGAATCGATTCCGAATTTGTTTTCAGCAAGGCCCGTAGATATATACGGATGAGTCTGTGCATCAACATCGGGATTTACGCGTATTGCAACCGGGGCAATAAGATTAAGCTCTTTGGCAATTTTATTGATTACATAAATCTCTTCAAGAGATTCGGCTTTTATTACCATTACACCGTTTTCCAATCCGAGACGAATTTCTTCATCTGTTTTACCAACACCGGTTAATAACATATCTTTCGGATTTACTCCCGCTTTTACTGCACGATAAAATTCGCCCGCAGAATTAACATCTATTCCGCTCCCTAAATCGTAAAAAGTTTTAATTACATTTAAATTAAAATTTGATTTGGATGCAAAATAAATTCGATGTTTTACAGCGGAAAATGCCGCATCCAATTCTTTATATCTATCCGTAAAAAAGTTTTTGCTGTAAACATAAAGAGGAGTTCCGTATTCTTTTGCAAGTTCCTTTAAAGAAACATTTTCGCAAAAGAGTTCATTGTTTTTGTATTTAAAATATTCGGAATTAAAATAATTCATATCGTCACTGTTTTTAGTTTTAAAATAATAACTCCATAAAGATAAAAAATCTTTCTTCTGTTCGCTAAAATTTTATTTATGCGGCTATTGAATGATTTTGTTGCAAAAGAAAATATTTCCCTCCATTTAAGGTCCCGGGAAATAGCGGTTTTATAACAAATATCCCTCTATGTTAAGTTACTGTTAAGTTTTTGTTTGAGTATTGTTACTTTACAATTTTACAATCATATTTCAATTATAAATAATTTTTTAATTGGTGAAATGGAAAAAGTAAAAAAATTTTTTAACGAACATCCGAACTTAATTGCCGGAATTAAACTGGCTTTCTTTTTGTATCTCTTCTTCCTCAGTCTTGAGTTAATGGGAGATGCAATGAAACTATTCGGCAAAGAGACGGCAAACACTCTTATTCAAACCACATCAAATCCGTTTGTCGGATTATTTATAGGAATACTTGCAACATCAATTATTCAATCTTCATCTTCAACTACATCTATTGTTGTAGGAATGGTTGCCAGCGGAGCATTAAATATTCCGAATGCCATTCCGATAATTATGGGTGCAAATATCGGAACCTCCATAACAAACACCATTGCTTCACTTCCGCAAATAAACAGAAGTAACGAATTTAGGCGTGCTTTTGCCGCTGCAACCGTACATGATTTTTTTAATTTCCTTTCGGTTCTTGTAATTTTTCCGTTACAATATTACACTAACTTTTTAGGAAAATCCGCCGAACTTTTGGCCGATGCTTTCCAAAACGTTGGAGGCATGAAATTTCTTAGCCCCGTAAAAGCAATAACAAAGCCTGTATCAAAAGAGATAATCCGCCAATTGCAAACCTGGCTCGGCGACGGTTCGTTCTCTAATTGGATTGCCTTGATTCTTGCTCTTGCTCTGTTATTTATTGCATTAAAATATATGACCGATTCGTTAAAAATTTTGATAATGACAAAAGCCAAAGCATGGTTCGATAAATTTTTATTCAAAACCGCCCCGCGCGCAATGGCGGTAGGTTTGCTTTTAACCGTGCTTGTACAAAGCAGTTCAATTACAACATCTCTTGTTGTTCCTATGGCCGGAGCAGGTTTATTAACTCTTGTTCAAATTTTTCCTTACACCCTCGGTGCAAATGTAGGCACAACAGTAACGGCAATATTGGCGGCCTTAATTACCGGAAATATTGCCGCATTAACCGTTGCTTTTACGCATCTTCTTTTTAATATTTCGGGAATAGTTTTTTGGTTCCCGTTAAGGAAAGTTCCTATCTTTATTGCACAAAAATTTGCGGAATATTCCATTAAAAACAAATTAATACCGGTTGCTTATGTTGTTATTATGTTTTTTATTATTCCGGTTTTAGTAATATACTTAGTAAATTGAGGTAAAAATGATTAAAGAAATTTTAAGCGTATTTCAGTCCGATTCCCTTATGGATAGAGCATACCAACGTTCATATGAAATGTTGGAAATTACAAACGAAATGTTCCAAGAAGCAAAAAAAGTTTTACGCCAAACCGATACTACGGAATTAAGTTTTAACATAAACGACAAAGATTCCGTAGTAAATAAATTTCAACGCGAAGTACGTAAAGATGTTTTTAATCACCTTGTTATGTCGGGCACAGATGAATTAACCTCTGCAATGGTGTTGATAAATATTGTAATTGACTTGGAACGCATTGGTGATTTTACAAAAAACATTGTAGAAATTGCAGAAAACCATCCGCAAAGATTACATGCGGGCGAATTTGAAGATCAATTAATTGAACTTGAAAAAGCGGTAGAAGATAATTTCGGCAGAACCGCTTATTGTTTTAAAAATGCCGACGAACGTGCCGCATATAATCTTTTGAAAGAATACAAAAATCTTAGCCGAACTTTCGATGCCGAAATACAAGCTTTAATACGTGGAGATAATGCAGGACTAACAAGCGGAAGTGCAGTTGCTTTGGCAATATACTTGCGCGCATTAAAAAGAATTTTTGCTCATTTAAGAAATGTTACTTCAAGCGTTGTTAATCCGCTTCACAGAATTGGATTCAAGCCTAAAAAGAAAAAAAGTTTTAAATAAAATTAAAACTCAAATAAAATATCGTATTATAAGGTGCTAGACAAATGCGATATTTTTTTATCAAATTCTATTATAAAATAGCACCCGGTCTGTAATTTTGTGCATTCGGATATTTTGCCTTAAGTTCCGTAACTTGTTCGGTAAAATATTTTATTTGCTCTTTTGCATTCCCGATAAGATTTTCCGCATTAGATATTATCTTCTGCAATTCTTCCAACGAAAGCCCGAGACGTTTATCTTCGGCAAGACGTTCCAACAAATTATTTTTGGAAATTTTTCCGTTTCGTAAATCTCTAACCGTAGCTACGGCATGTTCTTTTATTATTTCGTGAGCCTGTTCGCGCGGAGTTCCCCTCTTTACCGCCTCCATTAAAAACGTTGTTGAAGAAAGGAAAGGGAAATAATATTCGTTCTCTTTTTCTATAACCGGTTTAAATATTTCCATCTGTTCAATAATTGTAAGGAATGTTTCAAGCATTCCGTCTGTTGCATAAAAACTATCAGGCAAAGCAACACGGCGCACAACCGAACAGGAAACATCCCCTTCGTTCCATTGATTTCCGGCGATATTACTCGTCATGGCAACATAACCGGCAAGAATATTTTGAAACCCGTTTATTCTTTCGCTGGAGCGACTGTTCATTTTGTGAGGCATGGCAGAAGAACCGGTTTGTCCTTTTGCAAACCCTTCCGAGGCGGTTTCGTTACCCGCCATAATTCTGAGAGTTGTTGCAAAACTGCTTATACCGCTTCCCAACAAAAAGAGGGACGCAACAACATGGAAATCCATACTACGCGGATAAACTTGCCCTACTGTGTAAAGAGATTTATTTATTCCGAGATGTTTTAAAAGCTTTGCTTCCAAAAGTTTTACTTTTTCCGCATCATTATCAAAAAGAGTCAATTGATCAATTTGTGTACCTACCGCCCCTTTTAATCCGCGGACAGGATACGAATCCATTACAAACCGCAATTGATTTACGGCATAGAGTAGTTCCTCTCCGAACATTGCCAAACGGCGCCCAAGTGTTGTAGGTTGTGCAGCAATATTATGCGTACGTGCCGCAATAATTTGTTCGGAATATTTTTCCGCTTTTTCGGCTATTCTGATTAATGCCGTAATGCTTTTTTCCAATAACAAACCCAGTCCCTTGTAAATTTGTAATTGTTCAACATTTTCGGTCAAATCTCTGCTTGTCATTCCCTTGTGAATGTGTTCGTAACCGGCAAGCTCGCAGAATTCCTCAATACGTGCTTTTACATCATGACGTGTAATACGTTCCCTTGCATCTATTGAATCAAGATTAACAATCTCTTTTACTTTTTCGTAACTATCTATTGCTTCTTGAGGTATGTCAAGTCCTAATTCTTTTTGCGCTTTCATAACGGCAATCCACCATTCCCGTTCAAGAATTATTCTTCCTTCCGGCGACCATATCTTTTTCATTTGCTCAGACGCATAACGCTCGGCCAATACATTTGTAATTTTATCCATTATAAAAGTCCTTGGGTTATTCTTACGAAACGATTAAATTTTTGTTTTTAAAGTTAACTAAAAAAGAAATCTGTTACATTGATGAATTATAAATAATTTGCCTCGTAATAATAAAAAAGAATAAGTATAAGTTTTGTTGAAGAAATATTTATTTCCGGTTTTTGTTATATGCTCATTTAATAATAAATTTCAGACCTAAATTTTACGATAGGAGAAAGGATGAAAATAAAACCGCTTTACTTATACGGAATATCTTTTGTAATTATAATAACCGTAATAATTTTTGTCGGCTCGGGGACTAACTCGGGAAGAAAAATTCCGCCGCAAAACGAAATTAAAGAAGAGACTGAAACAATGCCGAACGACGCAATCCATAACGGAGTTGCAAACAATAAACCGAACCGAAATAATGTTCGCAAAGAATTTTGGGATAAATTGGATAGAGCCAAAACAAATCTGGAAGCAAATCCGACGGACACACTATTAATGCGAGAATATGCGGAGTTACTTGCAATGTCGCACAAAACAAATGATGCAATAAAAATTTACCAAAAAATTCTTGCGGTTGACCCGAACAGAATAGATATTTTACTTGCCGAAGGAGCAACTTTTTTTAACGGACAAAACTTTAAAATGGCGGAAATTGTAACAAAAAAGATTCTCGCCATAGAACCCGGCAATCTTGAAGCCCGATATAACCTTGGTGTTATTGCCGCCGCAGAAGGGAATAATGAAAAAGCAAAAACAATTTGGCAAAAAATTGCTAAAAAATTTCCCGATACCGACGTAGGAAAGTTATCTGCAAGTTCAATAGAAAAATTGTCTTCCCGGTAGAAACAACCGTAGTTTTTTAATTACTTGTGATTTTTTTCCATACAAAAACAAAAAATATTCTGTTGTATTATCATAAATACAAAACCCCGTTATTCATAACGGGGTATATTAAAAAAAGTTTGCTATCTGTTTTTAACTAGAGTATGCTGTTTCCCTTAAAATGTTTTGCAATTGCATTTCCAAATCTTTTAAGTCGGAAAAGATTTTTTCGTAGTTGTCTTTGAAGGCATTCTTGTTTCGTAAAAACATCTCTTTATAGTATTCAATACCGTTTTGTAAATTTACTTGAAATGTATTAAAATACTTTTTTTGTTTATCGGCAAAAGGGAAATCGGTTTCTTCAATTTTAGATTTCAAATAATCTATATACATTTTTAATTCTTTAATAAAAACATTGGGACGTTTTTCTGAATTCAAAATATTAATTCTTCCGTAAATATGATCGGTCATTTCTTTAAGTGAAAATATTCCGGAATAATATGCCATATTTGGTCCCGGGCATACGGAAACAGCTTCTCCTTCCGGTATTGTATCAATATCGTAAGCAAGCATTGCAGAATTTGAAAGTCCGTTGCACAAGCATTCTTTTTCCGTAATCTTATTATACCGAATTTTGTATTCTTCCACGGAAAGATTTTTTTGCTTTAATTCGTTTAGTTTAATATCAATAAACTGCTTAGACGCTGTACAAATCGGAATTGTTGTATACTCGGTATCGAATGCTAAAAATCGTTTAGGGCATGAACTTCCGGGATTCCCTGCCGCTATTAATTCTTTCCGTTCAATATCTTTTGTGCTTCCTCTAACATTGTTAAACGGAACACCAAGCGGTGAGGCGTTTGAAAGGTATAAATCTTCTTCTCGTGCATCACTTAAAATTTTCATTGTTTTATCGTCAACCGTTGTAGCTTCGGGAACAAGCATAAACGGGGAGCCCCAACCGACGGAATCAAGGTTGTAATTGTTCAATAAAAATTCATGTTCGTCGGCGGTTCCCACCCCGCCCTGTGCGGTTAATTTTGTTTGTGGAATTTTTTCGGGGACTGAAATTCCTTTTTTTTCTAAAGCCGTCTTAAAAATTGCATACGTTGTTTGCAGTAAAACCTCTCTGTTCTCCTTGAATTCTTCCAAAATAGGTCCCAACAAAAAACCGTCGGAAGGGAACGCATGTCCGCCGCAATTAAGCCCCGACTCTACACGATATTCAGAAATCCACAATCCTTTTTTTGCAAAGAATTTTCCTTGAATAAGAGCTGAACGATAATCGCTTACTTTTATTATTATTTTCTTTTTGAAGTTTCCGTTTTTATCGGGATAAAAGTCGGAGAATTTTTCCATATACCCGAACAATCTGGGATTCATTCCCGCCGAAAGAACAATAGAAGATTCCAATGTACTGTTGGCATAACCTCGTATCGCAGCATGTGCATCGTTATGCTCAACCGGAAGTTGCTCACCACCTTTATAATTAGGTCCGTCCAACTTGGTCATAATATTTACGTCAATACTGCCTACCGAAAGATTTTCATTTAACCAGTTTTGAATATCTTGAATACTTTTATTATTGGCAACAAAATAGTCAAAGTTCTTTTTTAAGTCGGAAAAAGAGGGTAACAATTCAAAGTATTTTTCTAATTCTTCTCTTTTTTCAAGAAACGAATTTTTTAATTTTTCGAATTTCATTTTAACTATTTTATCTACCAAATTAAGATACGAGGTTATTCGCTTTGCCCTAAAGTCCTCCATCTTAGGGGTTATAGGTTCATATGGGAAAGCAAATTTTTCGGAATAATATTTTCTCATTTTTTCGAGCATGTTATGCTCAAAGATAGACATCACGGAAGAAATTCCGAGATGTGCGACTTTAATGGGTGAATCTATTGTGTAGCATAAACCCATAACAGGAATATGAAATGTGTGTTTTGTTTTTTGTGTATTCATAATAGTTATATTTATTTTTATATGGTTATGTAAAATACTAAAAAATAACGTTGTTTATTTCCTTTGTTTCCTTCTTTTGCGTGAAGATTTTTCGGAACGTTTTTCTGCTCTGCGAGATAATTTTTTTCCGGTTTTAATTCTTCTATTTCTTTCTTCGCTTTTTCTTTTACCTCTTCCGGTATTTTGTTTTTTTTCTTTTTCGGAAACTTCAAGATTTACTTTTCTGTTATGATAAAAGTTTTCGTTAAAGGCTTTTAACAATTTGTCGGTATAATCGCTGTCAACTTCAAAAAAGGAGAAGGTTTTCTTTATTTGGATTTCTCCTATTTCAATATCTCTGATACCGGTATAATCGTTTACCATACCGATAATATCAGTCGGTTTCAAATTATCCATCTTACCCAAATTAATAAAAAAGCGAGTAAACCCGTTTGAAGAAAAACCGCCGGCACCATTCTCTTTTTTCCCTTTGTTTTTGAATCCGTCATCGGGAGAATTTAAATCCGGCATGTTTTTATAGTAATCCGAAAATCTGTTAAACTCAACCGAAACGAATTTTTTTATTAATTCTTCTCTGCTTAACCATTCCAATTTTTGATTAATTTCGGGCAAGAACTCTTCAATCTGTGCGGAATCTACTTCCACTTTTTCCATCTTATCAATTAAATGAAAAAGTTGCACTTTACAAATTTCCTTACCGAGCGGAACATGTTTATGTTCAATTTTCTTGCCTATTTGTTTTTCTATTGCCGCAATTTTTCTTTTCTCTTTTAAATTAGCAATAATAATGGAAGTACCCAACTTGCCCGCACGTCCTGTTCTTCCGCTTCTGTGCGTGTAAATTTCAAGTTCGTCAGGCAAATTATAATTTATTACATGCGTTAAATCCGTTACATCAAGGCCGCGAGCCGCAACATCAGTGGCAACAAGCAACTTGAGATGTTTAATCCGAAACTTATTCATAACGGTATCACGTTGTGCTTGCGATAAATCTCCGTGAAGCGCATCGGCATTATAACCGTCTTGCATAAGCTTATCGGCAACCTCTTGTGTTTCACGTCTGGTACGGCAAAAAACAATTCCGTAAATGTTCGGATTATAATCCACAACACGTTTAAGAGCCAAATACCTGTCTTTTGCTTTTACCGTATAGCAAATATGATTTACCGTATCGGCACCGGAATTTTTCTTCCCGATGGTAATTTCAACCGGATTGCTCATAAACCGGTTTGCAATTTTACGAACTTCTTTAGGCATAGTTGCAGAAAACAAAAGCGTTTGTTTCTCTTTAGGCGTATTAATTAAAATTGCTTCCAGGTCTTCGCGAAATCCCATATTAAGCATTTCGTCAGCCTCGTCTAACACAACCGTTTTGATCTCTCTGATATCCACAACTTTTCTATTCAGCAAATCCAACAAGCGACCGGGTGTGGCGGAAATTATATGAGCCCCTTTTTTTATCGATTTTATTTGATGCTCAATGCTTGCACCGCCAAAAACGGCTACAACTTTTATTTTATCGCTATATTTTGAATATGTCTTCAGGTCATCGGCAATTTGTAAACATAGTTCACGAGTAGGACTAATAATTAGATGCTGGGTTTGTTTTCTACTTGTATCAACATTTTGCAACAACGGCAAACCGAAAGCCGCGGTTTTACCGGTACCGGTTTGTGCAAGAGCAACCAAATCTCTTTTCTCGTTATTTAATAAATGCGGAATTACTTCTTCTTGAACCGGCATCGGCTTTTCAAACCCTAACTCTTCTATTGCCGTTAAAAAACTTTTGTCGATTCCCACTTCTTTGAAACTTTTCATTTTTTCCTTTAATAATTTTAATGCAACATTAAAGATACTCATTATTAACAGTAACCGTTGAAATTTAAATTTATTAAGCCCCCTATTTTTTAACCGACATACATCTTCAAAAACGATATGTAACATTTTATTCATAAGCAAAAGACCGATACCATAAACGCAAATCTTTTATTGAGAATATATGTATGGGAAAACAAAAGCAAGAAGCTAAAAATTAATAGGGTCTGCGGAGAGTGGTAAAAAATCCTTTTTTCTAGAGTGGGGAGTAAACATCAAACAATAATTGCGAAGCGGCTTAGTATAATTTTATTATTTTTTTAAAATTATTTGTTCGATTATATTTCTATTCAAAAATAATCGTCTTTCCTTTATGAACCAATATTCTGTGTTCCAAAAAAGAGTGCAATGCTCCTGCAAGAACAAGTCTTTCCAAATCCCGTCCTTTTCTTATCAAATCCTTAACGGAATCTTTGTGGGTTATACGAACTATATCTTGAGCAATAATTGGCCCTTCGTCCAAATCGTTTGTAACAAAATGACTTGTTGCACCAATCATTTTTACGCCGCGGTCGTATGCTTGCTTGTAAGGATTTCCGCCCATAAAAGCCGGTAAAAAGGAATGATGAATATTAATAATACGATTCGGAAATTTCGCAACAAAATTTTCCGATAAAATTTGCATATATCTTGCCAATACAATCAAATCTGTATTTAGAGAATTAATTAATTCGATTTCTTTTTTTTCTTGCTCTGCTTTATTCTCTTTTGTTATCGGGAAATGATAATAAGGGATGTTATAACTTGCCGCAAGAGGTTCCAAATCCATATGGTTGGAAATAACGGCGGATATTTCAACTTTAAATTCACCTAATTTGTAACGCCATAAAATTTCTTGCAAAGCATGGTCGTATTTGGAAACAAAGATTGCCATTCGCGGAATTTTATCGGTAAAATTTATTTGCCATTTCGCATTAATTTTTTCGGCAAGCAATTTGAATTGCCAATTAATTTTTTGACGTGGAATTAAAAAGTTTTCCAATTCCCATTCCACACGTATGAAAAACATTTTTTCGGAGGCATCCACGTGTTCGTCCAAATCTATAATATTACCATTATTCTCGGCAATAAACCCCGATATTTTTGCAACCAAACCCTTTTGGTCTTTGCAAGAAAGTAAAAGTATTGCAGACATAAAACACCTATGTTTTTTAATTTACTCCGATTTAAAAACCCAAAATTCTCCCAACATAAAATTGGAAATCATCCCGAAAAATATTCCGATAAGATTTGCAATCAAATAATGGAACCCCATAAATTCCGACAGCAAAAGTAAAACAACATAATTAATTAAAGCTCCTAAAGATGCCGATAAATAATACCGCCACAAGCTGTTAAAAAACCCGTGTTTACGAATCTCTTTGTTTTCGTTCCATGTCCAATAGTTATTTAAAACAAAATTAGAAAAAACGGCAGTTCCTATTGCAAAAAACGGGGCAACGGTAAGAGGTATGCCGAGTTTTCCTTTCAAAAGCCAGAGCATCCCGGTATTTACGGCTATGCCGCTTGTTCCGACAATTCCGAATTTTACAAACCGAATTATAAAATTTTTATTCAGCTTTTCCTTTATAATTTTTAGCATAATAACATATTATTTTTCGTGCGGATTTTCCGTTAAAAAACTTATAATTAAAAGTATCTATTTCCGTTACTTCGTCAAAATATTTTTTTATTTCTTTTAAATCGGGGCTATATTCCGTACGATTACTTCGGACATAAATAGCATCTTTACCCGTTAAACTGTCCGGTATTCCCCAATAATCGAATTGCAACGCACGCTTACCGTAAATATTTTCCGCATATGTATTTTGTTGGTCGGGCAAATAAAATTTCATTAACGATGCGGCTTTATATCCGTTGCAGAAAATAAAAACTTTCTTTTTCCCGCCGTGTTGTTCCTGAATTCGGTAAACTTCTTTTGCAGCATCTTTCCAACCGCTCCAAGTATTTCCGTTACCAAGCGGAATATTTGGAATAACCAGAATAAAATGTGCAATAACAATCAAAACAACGGAAAACCAAATTCCCGTTTTTAACAATTTGGATTGATGTAAAAAATTATTGTAGTAGAGAAGGGCAATAATTACAATTGCAGGTAAATACCCCGGGAGCAACCAATTCATTTTTACAAGTGATGTTAAACTTACCAAAGTAAATCCGGCAATAATTACTATTGCACTCCAAAAAAAGAGATGAAATTTTTCTTTTTCTTTCCAAGATTTTATTACAGCATAAAAACTTTTAAACAGAAAAACAAAAAGAAGCGGAGTTAACATAAAAAGTTGGCTGGCAAAAAGCTGTAAAATGTAAGTAATACGAAGCGTCCGGAATGTACTTGTTCTTTCCGTTGACTGAAAAAGGAAAGATGCCCAACTCCTTTCGGCGTTCCAATAAATTACGGGAGAAAAAATTACAAGCCCTATTAAAACGGCTAAATATGGATATGGCGAAAGCAATTCTTTTCTATACCTTGCGGAAAAAAGAAGAAACAAAAAAACAGAACCTAAAATTACAATCGCGGGATATTTACTTACCAAACCAAACCCCAGAGCAATACCGGCAACAAACCACCAATTTTTGTTCCCCGTAATAAATCGTTCCTGTACGGAAAAAACAATTAAAAGCCAGAAAAAAACAAGCGGTGTATCGGGCACAATGGTAATTGAATAGATATGAGCAAAAAGAGTAAAATTAAAAAGTATAACCGAAAGGAAAGCAACTGCATTGTTATTCAATTCCTTAAAATAATTTTCCGCAAATCTATTAACGGTTTTGTAAAGCAATAGTGATGTAAGTAAATACCATATTACCGCCATAAATTTTATTCCGAAAATATTATTTCCGAATATACCGGTTCCAAGCCAAATTGAATAAGCTGCCATGGGGGGATGATCGAAATAAGACCAATCAGGATTTTGCGAATAGTACCAATAATATGCTTCTTGCGGCATTAAAGGAATAATGAAAAGATATAACAGTTTTATAAAGATAACTATTCCAATAAATTTCAAAAAATTACTTTTCGACGAAAGAAATGTTTCGGAAAAAACCACGGTATACCTTTGCTTTGCTGTTTTACAAAATTACAAATAAATTTATGTTAAAAAAAAAGCTGCATTCCGATACAACTTGTACGGAATAACAGCTTAGTGTAAAAAAGATATAAATCTATCCCAAATAATTTACGGCGGAAATACCGGGGAATATTGCCGAGATATCAAGGTCTTCTTCAATACGTAAAAGTTGATTGTATTTGGCAATTCTGTCCGTTCTGCTTAAAGAACCCGTTTTAATTTGACCGGCATTTGTAGCCACTGCAATATCTGCAATTGTTGCATCTTCGGTTTCACCGGAACGATGCGAAATAACGGAAGTATAACTTGCACGTTTAGCCATCTCTATTGCGTCTAAAGTTTCGGTGAGAGTCCCTATTTGATTAACTTTAATAAGAATTGAGTTTGCAATACCTTCTTCAATTCCGCGTGAAAGTTTTTCGGTGTTTGTTACAAACAGATCATCTCCAACCAATTGAATTTTTGCACCGAGTTTATCGGAAAGCATTTTCCATCCTTCCCAGTCATTTTCGTCAAGACCGTCTTCGAGGGAGACAATAGGATATTTTGAAATTAATTGAGAATAAATTTCAACCATTTCTTCCGCTGTTTTTTCGGAATTATCCGATTTAAAGAAACGATAAATCCCTTTTTCTTTGTCGTACATTTCACTGGAAGCGACATCCAGAGCAAATGAAATATCCTCACCAGGTTTGTATCCTGCTTTTTCTATTGCTTGTAAAAGAGTATCTAAAACTTCTTCGTTAGTTTTAAGATTAGGAGCAAATCCGCCTTCGTCACCAACGGAAGTATTTAATCCCTTTGCTTTTAATACCGATTTTAAAGCGTGAAAAGTTTCTGCACCCATTCTAAGAGCTTCGGCAAATGTATCGGCTCCGTGGGGCATAATCATAAATTCTTGAAAATCAACAGTGTTATCGGCATGGCTGCCTCCATTAATTACATTCATCATTGGTACGGGAAGAGTTTTTGCATTTACTCCTCCGATGTATTTGTAAAGAGGAAGATCTAATGTTTGAGCGGCAGCCTTTGCAACGGCAAGAGAAACACCAAGCATTGCGTTTGCGCCCAATTTAGATTTATTTTCGGTTCCGTCAAGTTGAATTAAAAAGTTATCAATGCCCACTTGGTCGGTTGCATCAAAATCTATTAATTCATCGGCAATAATTTCGTTAACATTATCTACGGCTTTTAGTGTTCCTTTGCCGTTATATCTTTCTTTATCGCCGTCACGTAACTCAACAGCTTCGTGTTCTCCGGTAGAAGCCCCGCTCGGAACCGCTGCTCGGCCTATAACTCCCGATTCCAAAAGCACTTCTACTTCTACTGTCGGATTCCCTCTGGAATCCAAAATCTCTCTTCCGAGTACATCTACAATTGTAGTCATCTCATTCTCCTTTGTTTAATTAATTGAATGTTCAAATATACTGAAAATAAAGGGGATTCTCAATTTTACGCTACTTACACCGTGAAATAATTAGAGGAAAGGGGAATGGAAAAAGAAGAACTAATACATCATTCCAATATTCAATTCAAGAAAAAATGTGCCGATTTCTTTTTTTATTACTCCGGTCATTTGTTCAACACCTTCGGAAAAAAACTTGAT
Organism: uncultured Melioribacteraceae bacterium; assembly: GCA_964617555.1. Taxonomy (GTDB): domain Bacteria; phylum Bacteroidota; class Ignavibacteria; order Ignavibacteriales; family Melioribacteraceae; genus 1-14-2-50-31-20. The sequence goes on from CAZTYP010000070.1 coordinate 22,180, forward strand.
GTATGAATATTTCATACTTAAGCCAAGTAGATTTTTTTTGCTCAATCCGAAATTTGCTCCGAAGCCCAAATACCCGCCCGCCGCAAAATTAAATTTGGAATATTTAAATGATGCAAAAAACTCTTCTTTGTACGGCGTTGATATTGAAACGGCAGGACCAAACCCAGCCATTAGATAAGGACGCAAATTATCCGTTAAATCCTTTTCAAATAATCTGTATCGCACTCCTACATTTAAGGGAATTAAAAAAACTCTGTTCTCTTTTCCCACAACAAAAGAATTACCGTAATAGTCGTAATACTCAAATTCCCGTTCTCCTTTTGCTTCCGAAAAAGAGAGTTCCAACGAGCCCTTTAATTTAAGTGAAAACTTACGCATATAAAAAGCTCCCAATCCGAACCCGCCATCGCTAAACAGCAAATTTACACCTAACGAATTTCGAGGAAATTCCATAGGCGGTTTTTCGGGGGCAAATTCTCCTATCTTCTGAGAATAAATTAAAACAGCCGGTAACAGTAAAAATATTTTTACAAAAGTTTTCACTTTAATTCTTTTTCTTTCAAATATTGATGTATAAAATATATTAAATTTAGTAGTATTAATTAAATACACTTTTTTTTACATATGATATTAACAAAAGAAAACGTTGATTTTGTAAATACCGATGAATTATTAGATGCGGAAATTAAAGCCGGCATGTTCAATAAATTTTTACTTTGCGTGCCGACAAACAGAAAATTAAGACATCTGAAAAAGGCTATAATTTCATCATCACCAGGGCAGAAGGCAAACAAAATAAATATTGAAACATTAGGAACTCTTTCAAAAAAATTACTTCAAGTTTCAAAACAGTTTCACGAATTAAGCGAGCAGGCGGCAACAATATTTATAGAGCAAAGTGTTAAAGAAACCAAGTTGATTTATTTTAACAATTATAACGGAAATATTCCTTTCGGAACTTTGGAGCGAATAAAAAACGTAATTTCAAAATATAAAGAAACCGGAATTACCCATGAACTTCTTTTAAAAGAAGCTGAAACACTCGAACGTTCGGAAAAAAGCAAAGCGATTGACATTGCAAACATTTACCGAATATATTCGGCAAAATGTAATTCTCTTAATGCCTTTGAAACAGGCGATGTTTATTCCAACCTTGTAACTACAGAAAGCAATATTTTTGAAAAGAATTTCAGAGTACTTTTCCCTGATGTTAAGTTAATTGTTTTTGACGGTTTTGATGAATTCACTCAACCGGAATTACAAATACTTAATAAGCTTTCCCAAATAACAAACACAAAACTTTTCCTTAATTTCGATTATTATTCCTTTAATCCCTTACTCTTTTCTCATCTCGACAATACTTATAAAAAATTGGAAGAATACGGATTTAAAATAATTGAAGAAAAACGGGAAGTAAATCCCGCTACTTTTATTGAAGCTGTTAAAAAGAAACTATTTCTTAAAACAAAAGAGAGCCGCGAAACAACTTTTGAAAACAAGATAACCGAAATATCGGCTCCGAGTAGAGAAAAAGAAGTTGTTGCAATTGCAAAAGAGATAAAAAGTTTATTAACAGAGGGGAAAGCCGAACCGCACGAAATTTCCGTAACGTTTAATTTAATAAAAAATTATTCACCGATTGTTCGTAATGTTTTCCATCTTTACGGAATTCCGTTCAACTTAACAGACAGACCCAGACTTAATCAATCTCTTTCCGTACTTGCCGTAATAAATTTTTTGGAAATCTTAGATTCGGATTATTATTACAAGAACATTATACGTGCGTTTAGCAATTCATTTATTTCCTCTGATTTTTTTGATATGGATTCCCTCCTTTTTTCAGCCGTAAAATTAAAAATTGTTATAGGGAAGAAAAATTGGGAATATCAATTAAACCGCGGTATTGCTTACGAAAAAAAACTTTCAGGACTTTCGGGAAACAGTAAACGAATTGCAAAATATAAACGAACTTTAAATACCCTTGAAAATATTAACGATTTACTCTCTCCGTTTAAAAAAGAGTTAACGCCACAAATGTTTTACTTAGAGCTGAACGAATTAACCCATAAACTAAATATACCGACAAATATACTTCACTCGGAAACGACCGGAAAAGAGAGAGAAATAAAAGCATTAACCATATTCCTTGATTCCGCTAAGGAGATATTGAATTTAATAGCACAAGAGTATTCGGAAAATAAAACATTCCCTTTTAAATTCTATCTAGAGAAATTACAAACTCTTATAACATCAACAAGATTTAACGTTAAAGAGCGTTCAGAATACGGGGTGCTTATTACAAATATAAACGAATTACGCGGACTTAATTTCAAATATTCTTTTATTGGCGGAATGATAGACGGGGATTTCCCGACACGTTACAGACCTGAAATATTTTTTTCCGGTTCTTTTATGAAAAAAGAAAATGACCATCTTAATGAAGAACGCTTCAGATTTTATCAAGCTCTTTCGTCGTGGGAAAAAGGATTATTTATTTCATATCCGACGGGAGAGGAGTTTACTCCTTCCACTTTTCTTAATGATTTCAAAAAAGGTTTTAAGATAAAAACAAAGACGTTTGATGATTATTATAATCTTATCTATTCGTTAGAAGAAGGGGAAAAGCAAATCCCTCTGACCGATAAAAATTTTCCCGTAAAAGAGGAAAAAGAATTATGGCAAAAACAAAGCATGCAAAATCTATATAGAACCGAAACACCTCATGCCAATTCGGAATTTTCGGGTTACGTAGGTTCAACATTCAAAACGAAAGACGAAAAACCTTTTTCCGTTTCTCGCTTGGAAACTTATACACAATGCCCATTTAAATATTTTATAGAACATATACTAAAAATTGAAACTTTCGATGAACCGGATGAAGAGATTGAAGCAATAGAAATAGGCAGTTTGCTACATTCAATTGTTTATAAATTTTTTACCGAGATTTCATTAAAAAATATCAAACTGCAAAATTGTTCCGACCATGTTTTTTCGATTGCCGAAAATATTATGTTCACCATTGCCGCTGAAGAAGTTGAAAAGATATTCAATAATTCCCCTTTCGCTTTTTATGAAAGAGAACAAATTCTCGGCATAGACAATAATCATAAGCATTCAATCCTTTATAAAATTCTAGAATACGAAAGAAACAACGAAAACGAACTTACACCTAAATATTTTGAAGTCAATTTCGGCATTACGGATATTGAACGTGATGAAATATTATCCCAAAAAGCTCCGTTATTACTGGATAATATAAAACTTCAAGGTAAAATAGACAGAATTGACGTTGATAATAAAAACAAGGTTTTTGAAATAATAGATTATAAAAGCGGCAGTAAATATGTTACAAAAGCGGAAATAGAAAAAGGACTTTCTTTACAGCTTCCCGTTTACGTTTGGGCGGCAAAAACTTTACTTTTAAATGCCGAAACCGTAAAATATAATCCGGTTGCCATGACAATATACTCCCTGAAATATAAAAAGGACACATTCGGGAAAAAACCTGTTTTTTTAACTCGCAAAAAAAATGCAGACTTTACGGCGTTGATAAACGAACTTGTTGAAACAGCCTTAACACATGTAAAAAATTCGGTTGCCGGAATTAGGGAAGGTAAATTTTCAGTTACCCGTTTTTTAAATGATACCGATAATATTTGTAAATTCTGCTCTTTCAATTCAATTTGCAGAATAGAATCTTTGGAGAAATAAAATTATAACTTACGAGCAACAACAATTACATCTTTATACGAAACCGTCTTGCCCGAAACAATATCTACAGCCTCAAAATAAACAATATACATCCCTATTCGCAAAGGATTTCCCTCATCATCCAGTCCGTTAAAAACAATACTTCCCTCGGAAGCAACGGATTTATTATTTACCAAATCCCTCACAACTCTGCCATGGTCATCAAATATTTTTACTCGTATTTGTGCGGTTGCAAAAGGGATGGAAAAATTAATAATTGTAAAATCTTCAAAACCGTCGTTATCCGGAGAGAAGGGATTCGGAGAAAAATTTATTCCTTCGGTTTTATTTTTATTTTTAATAAAAACAGAATTAATTTTACAAGGTGTGGCACCGTTTTTGTTTACCGAAGTACTCCAATTGTTTTCGTCGTTGGCCGATAGAGCAAAAGATATTCTTTCAAGGGATTTGTTTTTCGTAACGGCAATATTTGGGTTGTGCCAATCGGAACTATAGCTAATGGAATCTATCACACTTCCCCAATGGTCGGTAATTACAATGGTTCCCGTGTTGTTGGGAAGTGATAACGTTTTATTTAAAATTTTCAGTCCCCTTTTGTTATCCAGATTGTAGTTGTTGAAAATTAAGGAGTCTGAAGCAATAAGAAAATATTGTTCGCTTCCCAAAGAATAAAAGGAAGAAGATAGTTCAAAAAATTTTTTATCGTTCACAACTAACTGCCAGCCACCTATATCAATTGAGGAACCGGATAAATTATATAGTTCAACAAACTCGCTGTTCGTTGTTTCGGGATCAAACATAATTTCGTTTATTATTAAAGAATTGTTGGCGGCGGGTTTTACAAAGTTTATAGAATTCTCTTCACCCGGAGTTCCGCCCGTTACCGATAAAGAGGGTAACCAATTGTTAAAATCGGATGTATTTCCCGTAAACGAAATTCGTTCCGACGAACGCCCTTTTTCTATTTTCCAATCATGATAATCATATTTTAAACTATCAACAACATTCCCGTTAAAATCGAAAAGTACAATACCGTCTTCATTGTTGCCGAGAGTTCCGAATTTTACTTGTATTACATTAACATCCTTAAACCCGAAAGCAGACGTGTCGCTTGCAATAACAACATATTCATCCGGTTCAACAATAAAAGGGCTGTCCGATATTTTATACATCGTTTGAACAGGAAACAAATCTCCGATAAACCATGCGGAAAGATCTACGGGCCTCTGCAACATATTATATAATTCAATCCATTCCGAATTATCTTTTTGGGGATTTGCCATAAATTCCGTAATGATAACCGACTTCCTTTTCGCTCCGGCATAAACAGTTGTTGTAATTTTATTGTTTTCCGTATTATCGTCAAATTCGTATATTATTTCCGCCTCAATTTTTACTGAGTCTTTTAACACAAATTTTTTATCCGATACAACAATTAGCGAATCATCCCGTTCCAAATTACCGAGTTTTATTTTATCGGTCAGTTTAGGTATGTTTTTTGATGTTATCATGATTTCTGCTTTATAATCAAGGGCTTTGTTAAGTCCTATATTTTTTATCGTTAGTTTAACTTGTGTTTCGTCATCCTGTCTCGGCAATTCCGGCAACAAAGAAACCGAACTAATCATTAAATCGTTTTGAAATGGAGTAACCGAATTTTTTTTGCCCGGTGTACTTAATTCCAAATCTGTTGAACTTTCCCAATTGGTTGAATCGTTTGACGGTTGAGTAGCAAAAATTCGCTCAAGCGAGTATCCGTTTGTACCCCCCATATAATTATTATATTTAACAGAGTCTATTGTTTGATTATAAAAATCCCGTATTACAACACCGTCGGTATCATTATTAAGATTAGCAAAATTACATATTATCGTTTTTCCGGTTAGGGAAGTATGGTAGTCATAAATTGCGGAATCTTTTGCTATTACCAAAAACTCTCCCGATTTAAGAAATATATTATCGTTAATAATTGTTTCTTTGGGTGTTCTATAAATATCGGAAATTTTAATTCCCTTTATATTTATACTATCGTCCGAAACATTTAGTAATTCCACCCATTCAGGTTCACCGTTAATCGGAGAATACATTATTTCGTTTACAGCCAGTGTTAACGGAGTAAAAGAAGGAATAATACTATCCCTTGTTTGATTGTTACTTGTATCCTGCTCACTTTTTGCCAAAGCATTTACGAGAAAAGAATGTTTTTTATTAATTCCAATAATTTTATATACAAAATTATATAACAGAGAATCCCCCGGTGATAGTGATAATTCCGGAGAACTTTCCAGTAAAGTCGGCGTACCGGAGTTGATTTCAAATAATCGCAAAACAAATGATATTAACCTCTTGCCTATATTTAACGCTTTGGCGGAAATGCTTACGGTTTCGTTTTGTTCCGGTTGGGACGGTATAAAAAGAATTTGCTTAACGAAAAGGTCAAAATCTTTTTGGCTTATACTATTTATTTCGGATGGTGTTCCTCCGCTGTCAAGTTTAGCCGAACTCCAATTAAGCGAATCGACAGAAGATTTTTCGCTGCTGATTCTTTCCAGTGATACACCTTTATGTTTGTTCCATTTCCCGGAATAGTTTAGCGAATCTATAATTCTGTTCAAAGAATCTAACAAAATAATTCTATCGCCGCTATTATTGAGATTAGGTAATTGTGCAACTATAATGTTATTACAATCGGGATAAATTTCCGTAAATGAGGAATCATCGGCAAATGTAAAATAACTGTCGGGATGGATAATTATATCTTTTTTCGTTACCGTTACCGTATCCGATAAATCCGCAACTTGATAATTACGCAAATTGATGATTTTATTGCTTCTGTTATAAACCTCTATCCATTCCGGTTCGTACGAATTGGGGGCAAACATAATTTCATTAACAATCAAATCGTTCCGCGTTTCGTTAATATCCACACCGATAAAGGGAATTGAGATTTGATTGTTTTCTAAAAATTCGTCATTGTTAAAAATGACTTTTAAAATATATACGTTACTTCCTTCCGTAAAATCAGATAATATTTCACTATACTTAATTGAGTCTCCCGCAGATAAATAATTGCCCGAAATATTTTTGAGTAATTCTTCGCTTTGCGTAACATTATCAAGATTAATATCGTGATATATTTCAATTGAAAAATATGGAACATCATTTAATCCCTTATTTATAACCATATATTCTATTTTAAACGATTTACCCGTTACGGCATACTTTGGTAACAAAGCCAATCCGTAAATTTTCAAATCGTTATTTTTAGGTGTTACCGAGTTTATTTTTCCGGGAGTAGAAAAACTTTTGCTTTGTGAGGTTTTCCAATTGCTACTGTCGTTACTCGCTGTTTCTGTTGAGATTCTTTCCAACGAATATCCGTTGCCACCGCCCCAAACGGAACAATAGTTAACGGAATCAATAACACGTCCGAGGGAATCGTATAATTTTAGATTATCCCCTTTGTTGTTTAGCGAAGGTAAATTGAAAACTTTAATCGGTGAAGAAAAATCATGGTATAATAAAATTTCACTGTCGTCAGTTAAAATCAAATATTCTTTTGAAGCAACAAAGCAGGTACTATCGGTAATAACCGGTTTAGAAGTTTTATCGGCAAACCGCCAATTTTTTATGTTTATTTTGCTATCCGTTCTATTAAATAATTCCACCCATTCCGGTTCGTTTCCGTTCGGTTGATACATAATTTCGTTTATTATAATATCATTTGCAGAATTCGGTTTTGCTTTTACCGGAATCTCTTTTATAATAATATTGTCTTCCGGGTTTTCATCTTCGATAAAAATAATTTCGGCAAATAAATTATAAAAACCGGATTTTCCCGGAACTGTTTTTTCGTGTACGGTTAACGAATCTCCGTTATTTATATTTCCCAAAAGTGTATCAAGCAATATTTCGTTAGTTTGTGTTAACGAATCTCCGTTTTCATCAAGGAAAATTTTAATCTTATAATGTTCGATGTTTTTCTTGCCGATATTTGCAACCTTGAATGAAACATCCATTATGCTTCCGGCATAAATTTCCTCCGGATAAACTTTTAAGAAAACCGCAACCAAATCGTAGTTTTTCTGAGAAACAGAATTTGTTTTTCCGGGGGTACCGTGTAATATTTTGGAATTACTCCAATTTTCGGCAGCGTTAGAAGTGTTGCAAATTTTTTCGTCGGAATAACCTTTTTTATTATCGGCTGAATAAGTGTAATAATCAACTGTGTCGTTTGTTTCCGTTAATAAAACAATTGTTCTGTTACTTGAGTTTGCCATTCCGTAACTGCCGAATTTACCGTTATCTATTTGCAAAACAAGAGTGGAGTCGCTAATAATTTTTATATACTCACCGTTAAGCAAATCATAATCGTTTTCAAAAATAACGGCATAATGTTGAGGAGGCAAAAGCATTCCGTTATTTACGGTAATAATGGTATCGGCTTTGGCGGTTGAATATTTAATTCTGTAACCGGAAAGATTTACGGCGGAATCTGTTGCGTTAAACAATTCCACAAACTCTCCGTTCGGTTCCAAAGGATTAAACATTATTTCGGTAATAATTATTCCGTTATCAGATTGTGCAAAAAGTATTCGCAAAAGGAAAAAAAAGAAAATAAATTTTTCTTTCATAATACCCCCGCAAAGATATTCCCTTGTTTAAGATATGATTTTTATCGGACAACCGCATATATATTTTAAGTTTAAATAAAAAAATCAATAAATTTGTATTATTTTAGGGATGTTTATTAAAAAAAATTTTACTGGATTTAATTTATTTTTTTGATAGATTAGGGTTATTAGAATTATTTTAATAACTTTGTGTGTTAGAAATTTCAGGTTTATGATGAAAAATAAAATTGATGTTTTTTTACCACATAGCGGGTACCAACATACTTTAAAAAGCATTGAGGAATTACAAAAAGATCAGTTAGTTAATAAAATCTTTTTAATTACTACGGATAATTCTCTTGAGGAGGTAAAAGGAGCTTATTCCATTTACACCGATAATTTTAATTCCACAAAAACCATACGGCAAATTGCCGAAAATTCTTCTGCCGATTACGTTCTTATTTTTACACAAGACGATTATCTTGAAATGGGGCAACATGCTCTTACTCGCTTCTTTAACGTTGCAGATAGTACCGGTGCCGGTATGGTTTATTCCAATTATTACGAAATCAAAAACGGAGAAAAAACATTCCATCCTGTTATCGACTATCAACTTGGAAGTTTGCGCGATGATTTTAATTTCGGCCACTTGCTTTTTTACAATAACAACGCTTTGAAAAATGCCGTTGCAGAAATGAAAAAAGAATATACCTATGCCGGACTTTACGATTTAAGATTAAAAGTCTCTCAAACACATCAAATTTTACGAATGCCGGAATTCCTTTATACTTCCATCGAACTTGATTCCAGAGATACCGGAGAGAAACAATTTGATTATGTTGACCCCAAAAACCGAAAAGTTCAAATCGAAATGGAACAAGCGGTTACCGAGCATCTGAAAGCGATTGATGCATATTTACCTCCGAAATTCGAAACAATTAATTTTGAAAACGACAATTTTAATTTGGAAGCATCCGTTATTATTCCGGTATTCAACAGAGCTAATACAATAAAGGATGCCGTGGTTTCCGTAATGAATCAAAAAACCGATTTTGATTTTAATCTGATTGTTGTGGATAACCATTCTACCGACGGCACTACCGAGCTTTTAACCCGCCTCTCGGAAAAATACAGCAACCTTATACACATTATTCCCGAACGAACCGATTTGGGGATTGGCGGTTGTTGGAATGTGGCTGTTGACGATGAACGTTGCGGCAGATTTTCTTTGCAACTTGACAGCGATGATATTTATGCAAACGAAAATACCGTGCAAACAATCGTAGAAAAATTCAGAGAAGAAAAATGTGCAATGGTTATCGGTTCTTACAGAATAACAAATTTTGATTTGGAAGATATTCCCCCCGGCTTAATAGACCATAAAGAGTGGACACCGGATAACGGAAGAAATAATGCATTGCGTATTAACGGACTTGGAGCACCGCGCGCTTTTTACACACCGCTTCTCCGCAAAATCAGAATTCCTAACGTTAGTTACGGAGAAGATTATGCCGTAGGATTGGAGATATCACGTAACTATCAAATTGGAAGAATCTATACCCCCATTTATTTATGCAGACGGTGGAACGGTAATTCCGATGCATCTCTTAATATTGAAAAAACTAACGCCTATAATACTTATAAAGACAGGGTTAGAACAATCGAAGTATTGGCACGGCAAAGGATGAATAAATAAATGCTTGATTCCAAATTAATTTCGGAAAGTAGTTTAGAGAAATTTTTGGACAGCTATTCTGTTAGTGCAAAGGCAAAAGCCCTTTTTCAGCAACAAATTAAAAGCTGGCAACTTGCAAAACAAAACTATTCCGAGTTAAATTCAATACAAAAAAACTTTTTTGAGTTTGACGGATTTTCCATTAAAATACAATTTAATCCCGGAAGAATAATTTCGTCGTCAGCCAAGGTTGATACAAAATCAATTAGAGAAAGAAAGTGCTTCCTTTGTTACAACAATTTACCCGAAGAGCAGAAAGGTATTTTATGCAATAACAGTTATATGTTGCTCGTAAATCCTTTCCCTATTTTTAATGAGCATTTTACAATCCCGAAAATAGAACATACTCCGCAAAGATTGATTCCGAATTTTTTCGATATGCTTACAGTTGCAAAACGTTTGGGAAATATATATACGGTTTTTTATAACGGACCCAACTGCGGTGCATCCGCCCCCGATCATATGCACTTTCAAGCTGTGCCGCAAAAATCTATGCCGGTTGAAAACGAAATATCTGTTTTCCTGGAAAAATCGGAGTTGTTAAAAGATGATACCGAAATAAAAGTGTTTGCGGTTTCCGGTTATTTAAGGAATCTGTTTTATATTAAATCGAATAATATGCAAAAACTTTTATCCGAGTTTAATAAACTTTATAAATCCATTCAAACCGTTATGAATACCGAAGACGAACCGTTGATGAATGTAATTGTAAGTTATGCCGGAACATGGAGGGTTTTTCTTTTTCCGCGCTCGGCTCATCGCCCTAAACAATTTTTTCTTGAAGGTAAAGATAAAATTTTGCTAAGTCCCGCCGCCGTAGATTTCGGCGGAGTGTTAATAACTCCGCGTAAAGAAGATTTCAATAAAATTACAAAAGACGATATAATTGATATTTTCAACCAAACAACCATAAACCCAACTGTATTCCAACAAATATTACAGACCTATAAAACTTAACCGACGCGATATAAAAACTACATAATTTTTTTATCTTCATTCAAATTCATATTTTAACAAAACAAACTTAATTAATATCACTATGGAAAAATTCTTAACAAAAAACGAATTAAAAGAATTTACGGCAATAACTATTGGCGCAATGATAATGTCTTTGGGAATAGGCGTATTTCTCGTTGATGCCAAAGTTGTTCCTGGCGGATTAAGCGGAATAGGAATGGCAATATATTATCTTACCGAAGGAGCCGTCCCCGTTGGACTTACGGTTTGGGCTTTGAATGTTCCCCTTTATATTTGGGGTGTAAAAGAGTTGGGAAAGCGTTTCGGAATTCGTACTTTTTACGGTTTTACCGTTAACGCTTTTTTTATCGATTTTTTCAGAGGCGATATTCCCGGTTTCGGTTTTATTCGTCTTCAAGATTCAGAAACAATTAAAATTCTTATTTCGCACGATTTCCTTTTTTTGATATTAATTGGTGCAGGGTTGCTTGGTACGGGATTGGGAATTGTTTTTAAATTCCAGGGAACCACCGGAGGTACGGATATTATTGCCGCTATCCTTCACAAAAAATACCATATAAAACAAGGAATGCTAATTCTTATACTTGATGTAATCGTTGTTTTTATTGCCGGAATTGTTATTGAATTTAAATCTCTCCCTTCCGATAAACCGACATTGTTGCTTGTACTTTACGCTCTTTTTCTAGGAATAATTTCCGCACGATTAATCGACTTAATAATTGACGGATTTGATTATGCGCGACAGGCCTATATTGTTTCCGATAAAAACGAAGAAATTGCAAAACGAATAATGGAAGACTTAAGCAGAGGTGCTACAGCAATAAAAACACGCGGGCTTTATAAAAACGTTGAACGGGAAATGATTACCACAATAGTAACACTAAAAGAATTGGGAAAACTTACCGAAATAATTAAAGAAATTGACCCCGATGCATTTGTTGTAATTAATAATGTCCACGAAGTCCTTGGAGAAGGATTCCGAAGACGAATTTAATCAATTAAACTCGCTCATCTTAAATTACCTAAATATCATTCCAGAGATTTGTATATTTAAAGAAAAAAAAGGAATGAAAATGACAATACAAGAAACACAAGAAAAAATCGTTAAAGAGTTTGAAAACTATACCGACTGGGAAGATAAATATGCTCATCTTATTGAACTCGGTAAAAAACTTAATGATTTTCCGGAAAAATTCAGAACAGACAAAAATAAAATTGAAGGCTGCCAATCCCAGGTTTGGTTTAATGCGGAGTTCAAAGACGGGAAAATATATCTCTATGCCGATAGCGACTCAACTATTGTAAAAGGGCTAACCTCCTTGCTTGTTAATGTTTATTCCGGTCATACTCCCGCAGAAATTCTTTCCTCTCCTCCCGATTTTATTCACAAAATAGGAATTGACAACCACCTTTCTCCTACAAGAAAAAACGGATTAGGAGCAATGCTTAAACAAATTCAATTATATGCCGTTGCTTTTAACGCCTTAAACAAAGGATAAAAGATGAAACTCTATTTCAAAATTTTTCCTCTCCTTTCCGCAATACTTTTTATTATACAAAATACCAATGCACAAATAAATTCAACAGCTTGGGCATACCAATTGCAAAACATCAATATTTCGGAAATAGCCAATAACACTACTTTTGATTTAATTGTAATGGATTATTCCAAAGATGGCAGTAATAAAAACAAATTTACTTCCGCAGAAATTAACAGAATAAAACAAAGCGGTAAAAAAGCGATTGCATATATTTCTATCGGCGAAGCGGAAAATTATCGCTACTATTGGCAAAACGACTGGGATACGGATAACGACGGTAACCCCGACCGTAAAGCCCCTGCATGGTTGGGAAAACAAAATCCTAATTGGGCCGGTAATTACAAAGTGAAATTTTGGTATCCCGAATGGCAAAATATTATTTGTAACTATATCGATACAATAATATTACAAGGGTTCGACGGTATTTATTGCGATATTATTGACGCATACTATTATTGGAGCGAAGAAGAAAAAGAAGAACCTTTTGCCGATACTTTAATGATTGATTTTATCACTAAAATACGTGAGCATATCACTACCAAAACAAACAATACTTTTTACATTATTCCTCAAAACGGCGAATATATTATTGAAGGAAATAACGTTACGGATGATTTAAGAAAGAGATATTTTTCCGCTATTGATGGAATAGGTATTGAGGATATATTCTTTTACGGCGATGCGGAGGAAAATAATACATACAATCCCGATACAAATAGATTAAATGTACTTAAAAAATTCGAAGCAAAAAACAAAACGGTTCTTTCCGTTGAATATTTAACACAAAACAATCTGATTGGCAAATATGTTGATATCGCAAAAAAACATAATTTTATTCCGTATGCAACCGTACGTGCTTTGGATGTTTTAAATAACGGAATACATGTAAACGTTCACAACAAAAAAAATACTATCCCGCAAAAATTTGTGTTATATCAAAATTACCCTAATCCTTTTAATCCGGCAACAACAATATGTTACGAACTTAGAACCGCTGCAAAAACAGGAATCGCAAAATTAACTTTCTTCGATTTCCTAGGCAAAAAAATCGGGAACCCGATAAACCTTGCTCAATACGAAGGTAAATATAAATTTATTTTTGATGCAACATCCCTTGCAAGCGGAATCTATTTTTACCGCTTAGAGATTGATGATTATTCAACTACAAAATCTATGCTTTTAATAAAATGAGAAAATTTAACATCCCGAATAAATATAAAAGTTCAGTTATATTAAAAGTTAAAGAAAAACGAAAAGAAGAAGATCCCAGAGGAAAGGATTATACTCCCTCGATATTAGATTACAAAAAAGTTCGTTTTTATATAGCCCGCCATTTCGGTTTTTGTTTCGGTGTGGAAAATGCCATAGATATTGCATACAAAGCGATTAAAGAAAATTCCGACAAACGAATTTTTCTTCTTAGTGAAATGATACATAATCCAACTGTAAACAGAGAGCTGGAACTACACGGCGTAAAATTTATACAAGATACTCAGGGTAACAATCTTATTCAATGGTCGGAACTTTCTCATAACGATATTGTAATTGTACCGGCTTTCGGAACAACACTTGAGATTGAAAACAAATTAAATGAAATAGGTATTAACCTACGCAAATACAACACAACTTGTCCGTTTGTAGAAAAGGTTTGGAATAAATCGGCCGATCTCGGCAGAAAAGGATTTACAATTATCATTCACGGAAAAGAAACACACGAAGAAACACGAGCAACGTTTTCGCACAGTAAAACTTCAGCACCTTCAGTTATTATAAGAGATATTAAAGAAGCCGATATTTTATCTCGCATAATTCTGGGGAAAATTCCTCAGAAAGAATTTTACTCGATATTTAAAAATAAATATTCTCCCGAGTTTAATGTTGAAACGGCATTACAAAAAATAGGAGTTGTAAATCAAACAACAATGTTGGCAAGCGAAACCGAAGAGATTTCCGAATTGCTAAAGACAACCATGATAAAGAAATACGGTACTAAAAACATCAACAACCATTTTGCCGATACAAGGGATACGCTTTGTTACGCAACCAATAACAATCAAAAAGCCACGCTGGAATTGATAAAAAGCGATGTTGACTTGGCAATTGTAGTAGGCGGATATAACAGTTCCAACACATCTCATATAGTTGAGTTGCTTCAACAAAAACATCCTACTTATTTTATTTTGGACGAAAGTAAAATCATTTCAAAAAATTCTATTAAACATTTCCTTTTGGATAAACAGAAGGAAACAGTTACTAACAATTATTTACCGTCTGTGGAGAAAATTAAAATTGCCATAACCAGCGGTGCATCTTGTCCCGATGCAACTGTAGATAAAGTTATTCAAAGAATCATTAATGTGTTACAATAGAAGTTGTAAAAATTTTTATCAAAAATTTTAGCGAAAACAATGAAAATTTCGAGAAAAGAATTTATTAAAAATTCCCTTCTTATGGGAGGTGCAATATTAACAAACAATTTAAAAGCCGCCGATTCCCCTTTTTACAAAGAGAAAAAGGAGTTCCCTCTTGTTATTTCTACCTGGGCACACGGCTTGCCGGCAAGCAATAAGGCAATGGAAGTACTTTCCTCGGGAGGTAATTTGCTTGACGCAGTAACAAAAGGAATTAATATAATTGAAAACGACCCCGATAATCATTCGGTGGGAATCGGCGGATATCCAGATGCCGAAGGAAATGTAACACTTGATGCTTCAATTATGGATTGTAAAGGAAACGCAGGCTCTGTTGCATACTTGCAAAATATCAAAAACCCTATAAATGTTGCTCGAATGGTAATGGAAAAATCGAAACATGTTTTGCTTGTAGGCAAAGGTGCACAAAATTTTGCGATAAAAAACGGTTTTAAAGTTGAAAATCTTCTAACCGCCGAAATGAAAAAGAAATGGGAAAAATGGAACTCAGAAAAAAAAGAAGAAATGATTGATCCCGTTCTCGGCTCCGATAAGAATCATGATACCATCGGACTTTTGGCAATTGACACAGCGGGAAATATCTCCGGAGGTGTATCAACAAGCGGCTGGGCATATAAACTACCCGGACGTGTGGGGGATTCGCCGATAATAGGTGCGGGAATGTTTGTTGATAACGAAGTAGGTGCCGCATGTGCTACCGGTTTGGGCGAACATGTGATAAAGTCAGTTGGAAGTTTTTTAATTGTGGAGTTGATGAGACATGGTTATACCCCTCTTGACGCCATTAAAACAGCGGTTAAACGTCTACAAAAAAAAGGGTCCGGAGATAAATTTCAAGTGGCATATATTGCCCTTAATAAAAACGGAGAGTATGCCGGTTATGCATTACGTACGGGCTTTGAGTTTGCGGCGGTTACAAATAATTATGCAAAAATGATAAAAACGGATTCGTTAATAAAATAAATTATTCTCCGATTATATTTAACATTTTTTCTATTATCGAATTATTGCCGGCAATTATCTTCGTACTTTTTGTCATGTGACTTTTGCCGTTAAAATCTATAATTTTGGCGCCCGCTTCTTTAGCAATAAGTAATCCAGCATACATATCTTCCGTTTCGCTTTCAAAACTAATTAACAAATCTATTCCGCCATATGCAAGTAAACACCAATCTAAAGAAGGAGCCCAAGTGGTAATAACACGTCTGCATTTTGTTGAAATTTTATTGCAAATTGTTTTTACACTATCGGATAAATTTTGTGATTGACTTACCGTGTGCCCTTGTATAAAGGAACAAAGTGATTTTTCCAAAACTTTATTTTTTGATGGTTGCATTGGCATTCCGTTTAAAAAAGCCCCTTCGTTTTTAGTTGCTTCGAATAATTGATTTGAAGCGGGATTATAAACAACACCGAGAATAATCTCTTCTGCCTTTAATAATGCAATGGAAACGGCAAAATATGGTATGCCCGCAATATAATTGTTTGTTCCATCCAGCGGGTCCACAACCCAAGTATATTCGCTGTTTTTATTAATTATACCGGTTTCTTCCGAAAAAATATTATATGACGGGTATTTTGCCTTGATAATACTAAAGATTATCCTTTCACTCTCTTTATCCTCGGCAATAGTAATATCTTTAGGGGTTTTAAACTTTAAGTCGTAACTTTTACAAAAATTTTCAACAAGATATTTTCCCGCATTTAACGCCGCTTTTTTTGCAGTTTTAACTTCTTCCTTTAAATTCATATTTACTTAACATGTATTACTTTATAAACTTGGTCTCGCGGTCTCACTAATTCATCGAGATAAAAAGTAATTTCTTCTCCTTTTGCCGCTTTTTCAATTTGTTTTTCGTCTTTCATCATAGATTGCAAACGTGTTTCAACCAAACCCGTTGTATTGCCTATTACATAAAGCGTATCGTTTAATTCAACATTTCCGGCTTCCATTTTTACATGGGCAACTTTTGATTTTTTATAGTAGTTAAGTACTTTACCTACATAGGTTTTTTTCGTTGTTGCTTGATTTCCGTAACGTTCGGTATAATCTGCACCGCTTGGGATGCCATGATAAAAGCCGGCGGAAAATCCGCGGTTGTAAACCGTTCCCAATTCTTCAAACATTTTATGTTTAATCTTTTTATCCAATTTCCCTTCAAAATAATAATCAATTGCCTTGCGATAATTTGCAACTGTTTTTGCAATATATTCCGGACTGCGTTTACGCCCTTCTATTTTAAAAGAATCAATACCGGCTTCGATCAATTCGTCTAAAAACTCTATAGTATTCATATCTTTAGGTGACATAACATAATCCGTTCCGATAATAAAACTTGTTTCGCCGCTCGTGTCTCTTATTTCATATTCTCGTCTGCAATTTTGTAAACATTCACCCGTATTGGCACTTTGTCCGAAAGCATGATGACTCATAAAACATCTGCCGCTTATTGCCACACACATTGCACCGTGCACAAAAGCTTCGATGTCAATATCCACCTTACTTTTTATTTCTTTAATCTGTTGAAGGGAACATTCTCTGGCAAGCACAATCCTTTTTGCTCCTAAATCTTTATAGAATTCTGCCGCGACAGAATTGCTAACCGATGCTTGCGTGCTTATACAGAGTGGTAAATTCATTTCAACGGTTTTTTTTATTATCGCCATATCCCATGCAATTATCATATCCACACCGGTACGTTCGGCTTCTTTTAAAACCAAATCCACTTTTCCCATTTGCTCGTCATAAACAACGGCATTTACGGTAAGGTGTGCATCAACATTGTTTTCGTGTAAAAAGGTAACAACCTGCTCTAATTCCTCCAAAGCAAAATTGCTTGCTTTGGCTCTTAAATTTAATTCGTCAACCCCGAAATAAATTGCATCGGCACCGTTTTTTACCGCAGTACGTAACATTTTCCAATCTCCGGCTCCCGCAAGTAATTCCGGTTTTTTTTCGTTTTTTTTATCCAAATCTATTATTATCCTTTTTTAATACACAAACTCTTTTTTTATATTTAAAGATACTAAATCTATTTACAACAATTTATTATGAAATATTTTTTACAATAATTTAAAAACCTTTCCTCATATTTCTGAAATATTCATAATTATTGATTAACTTTTAAAAAGTAATTAATTCTATATAGACTTATGAATATTGACTTTTCGGATTTGATAAAACTATACAACGACCTTGCGGGTTCTTCTTTCTGCTTTTTGATAAAAGCTGAAGATGGAGGAGAATTGCTTGGCAAAAGTGATGAGTTATCACATAAAAATGAAGAAATAATTAATTTGTCTTTTGCCGAACTTGCGGGAAAAGGATCGAAGTTAAAAAATTCCGAACAGTTTTCGTTTATAGAAAAGTTAAAAAAAGTTTTTAAATTTAAAAATGCTTTTATCAATCCGGTCTGTAATATTGACGGAATTAATTACTATCTTATAGATTTATCACCCCAGCCGGAAAATATTTTAAAACACAATCCGCATCTCCAAACTATTATTAATTCCATTACAACCGAGTTAAGATTACAACACGAACTGTTCGAAAAATATGACTTGGTTTCTTCAAGAATTGATGCGGTAATATATTCTTATAATATTCAAAAGAAGAAATACCACTTTATTTCCGGTTCCGCAAAAAAAATATTAGACTTAACCGAAGATGAAATTGTTAATCATCCTATAAAACTTGTACGAAGGGTATATCCTCAATATTATACAGCTTACAAAAGATTTATTGCAAAATTATTAAGAGGAGAACATGCTTCTGTTGACTATGAATATAAAATTAAACTTGGAGGCGATAAATTTTTAAGACACGTTGCCGAGCCTATAATGTTTGAAGGAAAGGTTGACAGAGTGGTTGGTGTAATTAGTGATATTACACAAGAAAAAGAGATGATTAACCGTTTGAAGCGTTCCGAAAAAAGATTCGGACTTCTTATAAATACCGCAATAGATTTTATTTTTTCACTCAACGGTTTCGGATATTTAATTCAAGTAAACGAAAACGGGGCAAATGCTCTCGGATACAAAACGGAAGAGATGTTAGGCAAACATTTTCTCGATTTTGCAGCCGATTATCAAAAAAACGATATTACAAAATCGTTTCAAGAAATGCTTTCAAGCAAATCAACAATTCACTTTGAAATAGATTTGCTACATAAATTAAATAAACCCATTAAATTTGAATTTCTTGCTACTCCATTGATTGAAAATGATGAAATTACCGGCATGCTCGGTATAGGCAGAGATATTACACGACGCAGAAAAAACGAAGAAACAATTGAACGACTAAAACAAAAGTTGAAAGAGACCAAACGCCTTGTGGAGATTGAAAGAGACAGAGCCAAACAACAAATTACAATCTTGGAAGAAATAAATCTTTTAAAAAACGAATTTATCTCAAATGTTTCACACGAACTGCGCACTCCGCTCGCTTCTATAGTCGGTTTTGCCGAAACACTTGCATCTGACGAAGATTTACCGAGAGAGCTTATCTCGGAATTCAGCAATATAATTCTTACCGAAGGGAAACGGCTTGCAAGATTTATAGAAGATATTTTAGATTTTTCCGAATTGGAAAGCGGCGGAGCAAATTTACAAAAAGAGGAATTTAATATAGTAACCGTTCTTAAAGAACTTGCAAAAAAAGTTGAAAAAGAATTTAATGCTCAAAAAATTTCTTTTACGTCTTTAATACCTGATGCCGAAATTATTATCTTTGCAGATAAAGAAAAATTAATAAAAGCTTTTAATACTATTTTTGAAAACACTTTACGATTTACCAAAAGCGGCGATAATGTGTCGCTTGTAATTCAAGATTTTCTAAAAGAAGTTGAAATTATAATTAGTGATGATGGTAACGGAATATCAGAAAGCGATTTGGAACTTCTTTTCGATAAATTTCACTCTGCCGGTTCTACCAACGCAAAAACTCCTACTGCCGGCATAGCTTTATCGTTGGTAAAGCAAATTTTTGAACATCATAAAGGTTTACTTCAGGTTAAAAGCAGCATAGGTGAAGGAACAACTTTTATTATTCGTTTGCCGAAAAATAAATAGCGAGGTAACGTTGGGAAAATTAATTTTTATTGTTGATGACGAACCGTCAATCAGAAAACTACTTACTCATTGGGTTAAAAACCAATGGGGATACGAAGTGGAAACTTTTGAAAACGGCTTTGATATGTTAAATAAGTTGGATCAAAATCCCGCTCTTATTCTTCTTGATATCATGCTGCCGGATTCGAACGGAATAGAACTTATTCCGGAAATCAAAAATTACGACCCGAATCTTCCCATTATTATGCTTTCCGCTCAAGGCAGTATTGAAGTTGCTCTTGAATCCATACGACGCGGTGCTTTTGATTATTTTCCCAAACCGATTGACAGCAACAGATTAGGACCGGCAATAAAGAACGCCATCAGCAATTACGAACTGCATAAAAGAGTTGAAGAACTGGAAGAAGATATTCAACACGAGTATAGTTTCGACAATATAATATCGAACGACCCCCGTATGCAAAATGTTTTCAAACTGGTTTCAAAAGTGTTAAACAACGATATCACCGTTTTGATAAACGGCGAAAGCGGTACCGGAAAAGAGCTTGTTGCACGTGCAATTCATTATAACGGGAAACGAAAAGATAAACCTTTTGTTGTTGTTAATTGTGCATCCATTCCACGCGAATTGTTAGAAAGCGAATTATTCGGGCACGAAAAAGGTGCTTTTACAGGTGCGCATCAAAGAAAGTTGGGTAAATTTGAAGCAGCTAACGGCGGAACCCTCTTCCTTGATGAAATTGGCGAAATGGAAATGTTGCTTCAAGCAAAAATATTACGCGTAATTCAGGAAAAAGAATTTGAACGTGTAGGCGGAAACGAAACTTTGAAAGTTGATGTGCGAATCCTTTCTGCCACAAACAGAGATCTGAAAGAAATGGTTGCACGAAACGAATTCAGAGAAGACCTCTATTATCGTTTAAGCTCCTTCCCTATTGTTGTTCCTTCTTTGCGCGAACGTAGAGGCGATATCGTAATTTTAATAAATCATTTTATAGAAAAATTTAACAAAAAGAACGGGACAAATATCAAAGGTGTAACAAAAAAAGCACTTAAATATCTTTACGATTACGATTGGCCCGGAAATATTCGGGAATTGGAAAATACAATAGAACGTTGTATTATTCTTACCGATACAAATGAAATTGATGTTGATGTACTGCCGGAAGTTGTTTTATTACAAAATGAAAAACCTGGAATCGGTACAAACGAAAAACTTTTTACGGAGAATTCTCCCATTATTCCTTTTGAAAAGTTAAAAGAAGAAGCCATTAAACATGCCCTTACAAAAACAGACGGAAACATTGTGGAAGCCGCAAGAAAATTAAAGATTGGAAGAGCAACAATGTATAGACTTATGGAAAAATATAATTTGGAGATTGAAAGAAAATAATGCCTATTATTTCAAATAACATTAAAGATGTTTTGGTTGTTTTGGTAGAGTTAGAACGAGCCACTGTGGTAGATGTTGACGACTTTAAAATTGTTATGCAAGCTGCAATTGATAGTGGAAATAAAAAATTTATTGTCGATTTATCCGAATGTGAATTTATAGATTCAACCTTCCTTTCCGCATTGGTAACAATATTAAAAAAAATTACCAAAGAAGACGGGGACTTAAAACTTGTAGGACTTAAACCACCTGTAAAATCAATGTTTGAGCTTACAAGATTATCACAAATTTTTGAAATATACGGCAACGGAGACGAAGCCGTTCAAAGTTTTAATTAGAACAATGACAACAGAAACAAAACACAAAGTATTATTAGTTGAAGACGACAAAAATATTGCACGCTTATTGCAATACAATTTGGAAAAAAACGGGTATGAAGTTAAACATACCATCCATGGCGGAATAGCATTTGAAATGCTTAAAAGTCATAAGTTTGAACCCGATGTAATAATAAGCGATATTATGATGCCCGAAGTTGACGGTTTTGCTTTTAGGAAACTGCTTTTAAATAGCGATGAATTTAAATCCATTCCCTTTATTTTTCTTACCGCAAAAGGGGAAGAGGATGATATGCTTTTAGGGTACGATTTGGAAATTCAAGATTATATTGTAAAAACCGCCAGCCCAAAAATAATTATGGCAAAATTAAAATCCGTAATTAATTCAAGCCAAGTGCAAAAGGCAAAAGGGGAAAAAGAAATTAAAAAAGCCGCTGCAGCCTTAGGTGCAAAGGTGGTGCCGGATAAAGTTCCTAAGTTTAACGGATACAAAATAACCCAAATGCACAAATCTTTTAACGATATACCAGGCGGCGATTTTATTGACTATGTAAAAATATCTGAAAACAAACTTGTTGTTGTTGTTGGTGATGTGATGGGTAAAAAATGGGGCGCGTGGTATTTTGCAGTTGCTTATGCCGGTTATGTACGTAGTGCAATCCGCTTTGTGCTTGACGAGGCAAAAAACTTTTCAGCAAGCGAAATTATGAAACGTGTTAATGAAGCTGTTTTTAACGACGAACGCATTTCAGATGTCTTCATTACCCTTTCTATCCTCGTTATAGACAACAAAGAGAACACGGTTGATTATTGTGGCGCCGGAGATATTCCGGTTCTTCACTACACGGAAGGAAAAGTTAATATTGTTAAATCTTCCGGAACTTTAATCGGTTTTGCAAAAAAAAGCAAATATGAAGACTTAACTATTCCGCTAAAGAAAAATAACGAACTTTTTGTTTTAACCGACGGAATTATTGAAACCCGTGATATAAAAGGACGTTCAATTGAAAACGAACGGCTAATCGAAATTATTTTACAAAAAGGCGAAAACGATTCTTTAAAATATATTAAAGAACAAGTTTCAAAATTAACTAACAATAAATTTGAAGATGATGTAACCGTTGTTTGTATTAAAAAAGAATAATAAAGAGCTATCTCCTTTTATTATTTAAAGAAGTTTCTTAGATTTATTATCATTTAAAATAAGAATGTATGGACAACTTAAATTCTTATAAAAACCATAAAGATATAGAGCTGTTTGAAAAGATAGTAAAATATGATTCCAAAGCATTGGAGGAGCTCTATATCAGGTATTCTCCTCTTCTTTTTTCTCTTATCAAAAAAATTGTAAAAAACAAAAATGATGCGGAAAATATTTTATTAGATGTTTTCACCACTGTGTGGAAAAAAATTGATTTGTTCGACTTTAAAAGCGGAAACGTTTACACTTGGCTGATTTTTATTACACGTAATAAAGCTGTGGAGTTTATAAAAAATACTAATCAACCGTTTGACGATAACTATGAAGATTTTTACATTATGCCGCTTTTAGATAAAAATATAGACTATCTTTCCCTTGACTCTGCCATGAATGCAAAAGCGGAAATTTCCGCAGCTTTAGAGAATTTAACCGAAGCACAAAAATATGTTCTTCATCTTTCGTTTTACGAAGGTTATACATTAAATGAAATTTCGGAAAAACTGAATATCCCCATACCAACCGTTCGAAAAAAAGTTCAGGTTGCTCTTTATCAATTAAAAGATAATTTACTTGGTGAATAATATGGCTGATGATGCAATAAAAGAAATGATTGCCGCTTATGCTCTTGGCTGTATGGATAAAGAAAATTTCAAACAGTTTAAAAATTATCTTAAAAAAAACGGGAAACTCCCCGAAGGAGAGCTTGGAGATTTACAAAACATTGTGGCTTTAATACCAACTATTTTAGATATTGAATCTCCGAGAGAAGAATTGAAAAACGAATTGGGGAAAAAATTAATACAAATCCAGAAAGATATTAATAATAATATAATTGAAGACAGACGTAATACAAGAATAGTCGCAACAAAAGAATTTATAAAACGTGATGTTGCAACAAAAGTATTTGATATAGGACAAAACCGCAAACCCCTCCCCTCACCGCCTATTAAAAGGGAAGAAAAAAGAGAAACAAAAAAAGAGAAACAAAATCCCACAAGAATGAATACAATTATTGAACCGCATACAAAACGCAAAAAAAATTACGGTACTGTAGTTATGTGGTTTCTTTTAATTTTGCTGGCTGTTGCCTTGGTTTTTGTTTATATAACTCTCAATAATAAAATATCCGATCTTAAAACAAAAACCTCCATGCTCGAAATAAAGGTTACAAAACTTCGCTCCGATATATCTTCCACAAACGAATTTATAAAGCAAAACACCGATTTCGTAGAATTTTTTAATAACCCCTATATAGACTTTGTTCCTCTGAAAGGAATAGATAAAAGTTCCAAAGCAAGCGGTCGTTTATTCCTTTCTTTCGGAACGGGAGAAGGATTACTTCAAGTACGTAATATGCCTCGTTTGGACCCGGAAAAAATCTTTCAACTTTGGATTGTTACCAAATCGGGAACTTTCTCTTTGGGAACTTTTGAGGTTAAGCCGGACAAACGATATATTTTCCTTTCGGAAATACCTTTTGTAATGAAAGACGAAATAGAAATGTTCAGAGTTACAAAGGAGAAAAAAGACGGGGCAATTACCCCTACCGGAGAAACTATTATTTTCGGCTCTTTTGTAAAGCCAAAATCTAAAAAGAGAAAGCGACGAAGATAATTGTTAAACAAAGTAATTTCGCATTGTAACTAACTTTCAATTTGGTCTTGGAAAAAAAATTAAATAAAAATAATATATTCCAACGTTTTAAAAACTCCGTTTTTACCCGTTCAATTACTCCGAAAGAGGAAAAAGAAAAAATCCAAGTTGTTTTTCGAAGTTTTATTCTGCATTTACATCCTTCAACTCTTCCTGAAAAATCATTAAACTTCTCTGTAACCTTGGGTCTCGGAGGAATGGCGGTGCTTCTGGTTTTTATTCAGGGTATTACCGGAATACTTTTGCGTTTTGCTTATCAGCCTTTCCCCGATAGAGCATACGATTCAATTTTATATATAAAAAACAATATATTTTTCGGAGAGTTTGTTCGTAACATTCATCATTGGAGTGGAACATTTTTACTTGTAATTGTTTTTCTTCACCTACTCCGTGTTTATTTTACCGGCGGTTATTTCGGCAAACGGCAATTTAACTGGGTGTTGGGAATTTTGCTTTTGATAATTCTTCTTTTTTCAAATTTTACAGGTTACCTTTTGCCATGGGATCAACTTGCATATTGGGCAATTACCGTAAGCACCAGTATGTTTTCATACATCCCGTTTATGGGGGATAATCTTGTGGAAATAATTAGAGGCGGAAAAGATGTTGGAGCAAATACTCTTTTGCTTTTTTATAATTTACATACGGGCGTTTTCCCTTTGTTATTATTGGGAATAATGGGATTTCACTTTTGGCGGATAAGAAAAGCGGGCGGCGTGGTCTTTCCGGAAAAAGAGACCGATACAGAAATCAAAACGGTAACAACAATTCCTAATTTAGTAGTACGCGAATTTGTTGTGGCTTTAATTTTAATTGCCGTGCTTTTGGTTTTTTCCCTCCTATTTAATGCTCCTTTGCTGAATAAAGCGAATCCGGCGTTTAGCCCTAACCCTGCAAAAGCTCCATGGTATTTTGAAGGAATACAAGAATTAATGCTTCATTTTCATCCTTTTTTTGCGGCAATAGTAATTCCCGTAACGGTGGTGGGCTTTCTTGTTTTGTTACCATATTTCCGATACGATAATGAGATTTCCGGAACATGGTTTTTATCCGAAAAAGGGAAACGAACAGCCAAACATTCTACAATTATCGGTTTAATTATTACCCCCTTATTAATTATTGCAGACGAATATTTTATGAAAGCCGGTGTCGGTATTGCCTTTGTACCGCCTATAATATATAACGGATTAATTCCGTTTGTAATTGTTTTGCTAATCCTTTTCGGATATTTTAAATTTGTTAAAACAAAATTTAGCACTGATAAAGCCGAAACGATACAAGCTCTTTTTGTTTTGATTTTAACAATTTTTATTTTGTTAACGTTAACCGCAATAGTATTCAGAGGGAAAGGAATGATGTTAACTTTTCCGTGGAATTGATAATGACGACAAAGAAAAAAGAAGAAAAAAAAAATAAAATTTCTCGTAAAGATTTTTTTAAAAAAGTGTGGATAGCCCTAGGGACCCTTGCCGGTATTGAGTTTTTGGGAATTTCATTTAATTTTTTGTTTCACCCCGCTAAAAACAAAACCGATTCCGCCTCCTCCCTTGTTGTTGCGGGAAATGTTAACGAGTTTAGTCCCGGAACAGTAACTATGTTCAGCGGACATAAATTTTATCTTTCGCGTTTAAAAGACGGCGGTTTTCTTGCGCTCTCTTTAACGTGCACACATCTCGGCTGTTCTGTAGGTTGGGATAATTCCGCAAACCACTTTATCTGTCCGTGCCATTCATCCACCTATACTATTACCGGTGAAGTAATTTCTCCGCCGGCACCACGGGCATTGGATTTGCTTCCCGTTGTAATTGAAAACGGAATTGTAAAAGTTGATCTCTCTTCTCCGGTTAAACGACAAAAGTTTGAAAAATCTCAAGAAACTTATCCGGAGTTATAAAAATGAATAGTTGGAAAATATCCGGAATAGCCGCTACAATTATAATTGTTATCACAATCCCTCTTTATATATTGCAAAAAATTTTTTTTACCAACAATAACAAAAAGAAACCCGAGTTGCATTTTGTAGGGAAAGAGCAATGTATGCAATGCCATAAGATTGAATATGATCAATGGCTACAATCCGACCACAGCAAAGCCATGTTGATAGCTTCGGACAGTTCCGTACTCGGAGATTTTAACAACACAAAATTTGTTTCAAAAGACGGCAAAGAAACCCTCTTTTATAAACGTAACGGGAAGTTTTATGTTAAAACGGAAGGGGTCGGAGGAAAAGTAAAAGAGCACCAAATTGCATACACATTCGGTTGGCATCCTTTGCAACAATATCTTATTCCTTTCGAAAACGGAAAATATCAATGCTTGCCGATAGCATGGGACACAGAGAAAAAAGAATGGTATTCGCTACCCGAAAAACTATACCCTAACGAAAATTTAACTCCTACAAACTGGCTTTATTGGACAAACGGAGGGCAGAATTGGAACGGCATGTGTTCGGAATGTCATTCCACAAACTTGAAAAAAAACTACAATCCACAAACACATTCTTTCAATACAACTTATTCCGAAATAAATGTCAGTTGCGAATCGTGCCACGGTCCGGGTTCCGCACATTTGGATTGGGCTAATTTGCCGGAAGCAATCAGACCGAAAGACAATAATATGGGACTGATAGTTAAAACAAGCGGAATTGATAACAGACAATATGTTGATAATTGTGCACGATGCCATGCACGCCGCTCACAATTAGGCAACTATATACACGGGAAAAAAGATTTACTTGATTCTATGCTGCCTACTTTGCTAAACGAAAATTATCACCCTGACGGACAGATACTTGATGAAGATTATGTTTACGCATCATTTCTTCAAAGCAAAATGTATGATAACGATGTGCGCTGTAATGATTGCCACAACGTACATACCGGCAAATTGGTGCTGGAAGGCAATGCGCTTTGTGCCCAATGCCATGAAACAGATATATACGATACAAAAGAGCATCATTTTCACAAATATAAAGGCGAAAAAGGAACCCCCGTAAAGCTTAAAGAAAAAACAATAGAAGTAGGCGAAGGCGCATTATGCATTAATTGTCACATGCCCGGGCAATTTTATATGGGAATCGATTTTAGACGTGACCACAGCATAAGAATCCCGCGACCTGATTTAACAATATCAATCGGTTCTCCCAACGCATGTAATAATTGTCATGCTGATAAAACACCTCAATGGGCGGAAAAATATATTACAAAATGGTACGGCGAAAAGAGATATTACCATTACGGACTTACTTTTGCCGCTGCAAGAAAAGGTAAATTGACCGCGGAAAAGCAATTGATAAAAATTTCCAAAGATGACAATTACCCTTTGATAGTAAGGGCTACGGCAGTTTCGTTGCTGGATAGATATTCATCCGCAAAAGTTATTAACACAATTAAAATGATGTTAAACAGTAACGAACCCTTACTCAGAGAAACTGCAATCCGTGTATATTCCAATAACAATATTGAAGAATTTAAAAAAGATTTACTTAAATTATTGAACGACCCGGTAAAAGCAGTACGTGTGGAAGCGGCTATTCGTATCTCTGAACTGCCTGCAAATACAATCCCTAAAAAATATAACGCAGCTTTCGAAAAAGCATTGGCAGAATATAAAGCGGTAAATTTATATATGTCCGATTTTCCTTCGGGGAGAATGAACTTGGGAATAATGTATGCAAACCAAAACAAACTTAAGAAAGCGGCAAAAGAATATGAAGAAGCAGTTAAAATCGATTCTTTATTTCTCCCCGCAAAAGTAAACTTGGCTATTGTTTATAATCAATTGGGAGAAAATGAGAAAGCCGAAATTATTTTGCGTGAGCTGATTAAAAACCACCCGGAATTGTTTGATGCATATTATTACCTGGGTTTACTTCTGGCGGAAAAGAAAAATTACAAGGAAGCTGTTTATTATATGCAACGGGCATCGGAGTTAATGCCGGAAAGGGGAAGAATAAATTATAACACCGGATTAATGTTACAATATCTCGGAGAAAACAATGAAGCGGAAAAAGAATTTTTAAAAGCTCTTAAAACCAATCCGAAAGATTTTGATTTTCTTTATGCTCTGGCAAATCATTATATACGATTGCAAAAATATACCAAAGCAAAAAAAATTGTAAAAAAGATTATTGAAATATACCCCGCAAATAATATAGGACACGAAATGCTTGATTTTATTGACAAGAATATAAATTAAAATTTACTCCAGCTTCTGTACCAGCTTAAGTGAAAGTAAATTACCGAAATATCATTTTTAAAAAATGTTTCTTTTTGCCAAGTTAACTCAAACCGTACATGCGAAACATAAGAAAACCCCCTATCTAATCCTACAGTGAAACGAAATTCTTCATTCAACTTATTCTTTTCTTTTGCAAAATTTATAAATACTTCCGTCTTCAAAAGAGCTTCCCAATATTTATCTTGTTGTTTATTAAATTTATATGTGCCTGAAAGACTATATCTTAATCGTAACGAGTTATCGGATTTCCATGTCTTTGTATTAAAATCGAACCGTTCTTCAAGCCGTAAGTAGTGATAAATTGGTATTTCCCATTTCGGCCATTTTGTAGAAATTCCCTGAAACGGTCGTATTTCTAATCTATCATCATAATTTTGAATATGTGCATAATAATTGCCAATTCCCAAAAAGAGATTAAATTTACTTCCTAACCATGTTCGTATATATGGTTTAAAAGCCAGTTTTGTCCATCCGTTTTCTTTAAAGTTATGCCAAAAACCGATTTCACCCAAAAGTTGAAACCCCGGATTAAAATAATAGGAAGGAGTAAAATCTATCCAGATTTCTTTTGAGACATCGTTTTTCGTTTGTGAAAACAATATCTCATTAAAAAAAAAGAGAAGGAAAACACATATATAAATTATATTTCTGCTTTTCATTAATTACTACATCGCTCATTTAGCTGATTTTATTTTCGATAATAAAAAGCTTTACCGAAAATAATACATCAATTTAGAAAAAATATTCCAAAGAAAGATTTACAGTTGTTCCTTTTAACGGGTCAACCGAATATTTAACAGGAATTTTATTATATGTTAAATCTAAACTGATAAGCATATCATCGCGTCCCGTGTATGCTGTTCTTAAAAACAAATTGCTTGCATAGCTATCAATGGAAGTATCTCCACTACTCAAAAAAGTATTAATAACAAAACCGGTTGCAAAACCCACAGGTATGGAGGAAATTGTTTTTAAATCGAAATCAGCAGAACCGGCAAAATTATAAAATATTTTTGTCCCGTTATTTTTAAGAGATTCTCCCAAAGCAAATTCAACAAGACCGTTAACACCAATAAACTTATTTGGGGTCCATGCTGCTCTTAAACCTCCACCGCCTTGAATATAATCTTTTGAAAAAACCAATTGATTTTCAGGACGAAGCTCTCCGTTATCAATAATATCTTTAATAAAATCGTAAAAATTAATTGTTGTTCCGCTTTTATTCCATAAATTAATTGTGGCCGAAAGTGTTACCTTTTTTGTCTCCATTACTTTTATCAACCAGCCCAACTCAAAACCATAAGTTGCGTTTACACCTTGAGAAATAAGGGCTTGGGGTTCCGAGCCAAACCGACTTAACATACCCACTTTTCCGAAAACCGCAAGCCAATTGTTTACCGCCGCTTGGTACTCAAATTCCAAAGTAAGAAAAGTAACCGTCCCTCTAAGACCGGCAACAGGTTTCCCGTCAATAATTACAACAGGCACATATAAATCAACGGCTTGCCCCGCACCTAGTGTATTACGGAAAAAGGTTGTAATAAACGGAGAAGAGACGTAAGGGTTAACAACAAACTTATGATTATTTAAAAGAGGAAGTTTTATTCCGGTTGCATCCGGTTTTACCTCTGCATTAGTTTGAGCTGCTACGGTATCGGCTATTATTGTTATTATAAATAACATCAAAAATATTTTTGAAACAATAATTTTCATAATATTTATCCTATTAGAACTACAATATTTATCTATTAAAAATCGTACATTGCCCCAAACAACACTTGTATTCCGGTATTTTTAAATTCTGTCGGAATATTGTATTCGTTCTCTTTCGGAAAATTGCTTGTGTTAAATAACCCTTGAGAATATCTTCCTTCAATAAAGAGATTTAGAAAACTGATTTTAAAAGTTAATCCCACACCGAAGTTAAAAGAAATATCCGTTGATTTGAAATTTTTAGAGATATCTTTTTCTTTATCAATATTGGATAATTCCGAATTTGCACTTTGCAAAAATCCTATATCGAATCCGCTTGTTACAAACACGGTTTTATTTGCAAAAACCTTAACCATAAGAGGAATAGTATAATAGGTAAGTTTTGCAACAGCACTATCCCGTTCTTCTTCATAGCTTGGTAAATCGTAAGATATGGTTGTTCCTTTTGGCAAAAGCATTGGTTGCAAACTAATATAAACCTCATCTGTAATTTTATACTCTACAATTAAACCGCCTCCCAAAGCCGTACGACCGGTATATTTTACTTTAGACGGAGCATCTCCGGAAATATTGGAATTATTTAAATTTCCGATTGCACCCACGGAAATTTGTGCATAATCAATTTGCGAAAAACTTATAAAGAGAAATAAAAACAGTAATAACTTTTTCATTTTATTCCATTATTATTAATAACTAAAAAACTTCTTCTATTCCAAAGTAAACACCAGATGTTTTTTTTCCAAACCCAAAATCGGCTCTGAGATTTACTTTTTCTTCTTTATTAAATTGATATCTGATTCCAAATCCGTAAGAATATTTTGCGTGAGAAAGATGCAAATCTATTAATTGATCTGAAACATCTCCCATTCCGAAAAATCCGACAACCCCGATTTTCCAAAAAATATACGCTCTATATTCTATTTGTGCCATAATAAAATTTTTATCGCGGTATCGTCCCTCGTAATACCCGCGCATCATATATTGCCCGCCCAATGATGAAAGTTCATAAAAAGGCGGATCTCCTCTTGCGAATCTGCCGTAAATTTGCAACCCTATAATATTTTGTTTAATAACGGGGAAATATCCTCTTAAATCTACAGTATAAATATTAAAATCGTATTCGCTCCCTATGGCTTCAGAATAAAATTCCGTTTTTATTTGATTGTATCCACCATTTAAAGGGAAAAAGATATTGTCGCGTGTATCCCAAACCCAAGTAAACCCTACTCCTACCGTATTACCCCCTTTCACATTTAGTGAATCAGTTAAATACGGATTTGTTTTTCTATCAAGTATAGTGTAATTTTTATAATCGAAAAGGAAACCGGACTTATAATTGAAATTAAGAAGCGACGGGAGTTGGAAATTAACGGAAACGGAAAAGATATTTGCCGAAAAATCGGGGTCTGATATTTCCGGGGTTTCATCTCCAATTCCATAGTATTTATCTACGGAATATTCATAGTTAACCGGGACGGAAAGAAAATATGAATTTTTAAAAAAATAAAATTCCGGTTTAAGTACAAAAGAATATTGTTTGTTTGTAGTATAATAGCCCGAAAGTGTTATTTTTGAAGGTCGTAATATTTTATCCTTTCCCAAATAAAAAGTTGCAATTCCACCTATACCTAAAGCCAGTTCTGTTTCCGGAGTGTAGAAGAGATACGGATAGCCGAATATATTAAAACTCCGTTCTTTTGTTATACCCGACCGGGCATATGTTATTACAGAAAAAAAAAGAATTAATAAAATTAAGTATTTTATAATTTTATTCATCTAACCCTAATAGCTTTAGCTCTTTTTTCCCGATTATTCCCAATGCTAATAAGGAAATACCGTTGGTAATTAATTTTATTCCTACAATAACCCCGATAGCCCATGCTCCGGAAGCAGGCCATTGAATCCAAATAACAAGCCCCAACAACACATCTAAGATACCGGTTATAAGCATTGTTCCTCCGCCACCAACGGGTTTCAAAAAAGATGAAAATGATATTTCGGAAACACCGTCAACAATAAACATTATTGCTAAAATAAGTGTTAGTGTAACCATTCCCATATTCGGGTTTATTATAAGCCATATACCGACAATGAGCATTACAATTCCGAAAAGGAATCGTAAAAATGCGGAATTCCAGGAAAAAGTGATAAAAGAAAAAGTTGTTCTTAATGCCCCGGCTACTATAAATAATATCCCGATTATTACTGCAATTGCCGCCCCTGTAAAAGCCGGAGAAAGTATTGATAATATACCAAGCCCGATAAGAATAATTGAAAAAACAATAATCTTGTTGCTTGCATTTTGCAAACTGGTTTGAAATGTTATCATTAATTCCTCCAATTATTAAATAAACACTAGTGGAATATTATAATAGTTAAAATTGTCTTTATATAACAATCTTTTTTACTTTTTGTTTCTACAAACCAAATCGATATTGTAAGCCGGTCATAAAGAATTTTTGTCCTTCTCTATATCCTAATTCTCCTCTATACATCCAATGTTCCGAAAACTCAAAATTAAACCCTACCTGGGTACTCCAACAATTAATAATTTCTTTTCTAATCGAATAATTTATTGCATTGGAATTTTTTATCCTTTCTTTTGCGTTTTCAAGTTTATCGTTTCTGGCATTTAACTCTTTTAATTTTTCATCTTTGCCTGGCGTTCCGTCGGGCAAACCTTCCCAAAAATCTATTTGTCGTTGATTTATTGCCAAAAAACCGTCTACCGCCTTTATCATTGCTTCATCTAATTCCGGAATTCCCAAAGACCCTGTATTGTTTTCTCTATTAACAAAATTACGATACATTGCTCCAAAATATACAGCCAGTTTCATTCCGTTCCCAAAATTGATTCTGCGTCCAACCCGTGCAGAGCCAACAAAAAAAACGATTGTTTCTTCCAACAAATCCGAAGTTGACCATGTTAAATTTCCATCCAGACTAACGAAATAATCGTCCCATCCGTAAACTGATGTGGCACCGATTCCAAAAGTATTCGATGTAAAATAGACAGGGGCAACATCTATCGGTTTTTCCAAAGTAGTAATTTCCATTAAATTTCCTTTAGGACCTAAATCGGTTTCTACTTTTTGCGGTTGAAAAGCCACTTCCGTTGAACCGCTACTTCGCGAATACATTCCATATAAATTCAAAAAAGGTAAAATCCATGCATCGGCTCTTATATTTATTCCATGAGCAGTCGCTATTGTTTCCGTAAAGTTTAATGTTTCGGGATTAATAATATCGTCCAAATTTTCTCCGTCATAAAAATTCATACTAAAATGAGTTAACTCCAAATTCATTTGATTAAAAACATAATTTACATTTAACCCAAAAGGAAGTTGTAGATCAATATTTCTATCTGTAACGGCTTGCCCCCAAAAAGGTAAAACATACGGATATATTTTTTTTACAGTTGTGGAATCGGATTCAGGGAATTGTATTCCACTTTGTGCATAACCTGTAATTGTAAATGTTATGATGAAAATACTTAGTAATATTTTTTTCATTTTAGTTTCCTTGTTTTATTTTAACGAACAAATATATTTAATTAATACCTAAACCACGAACTTCCAAATTGAATATAAAAGGCACAATCTTTCGGACCTTTTGCAATATCTATTCCCATTCTTATTCCATATAATCGGGCAAGCAAATATCTGAAACCGGCACCGTAATTATAAGCAGTGTATTTATTGAATAGGCTTTTATTAACCGGAAGAGCCTCACCGTAACCGGTAAAACCAATAAGACTCCACCGATTTGTAAAATCCCATCGTATTTCTGTTTCTGCAAGATAGGTTGTTTTTCCTTGATATCGCATAGCCGGCACACCCCGTAAGTCTACAAAGGGACGCATAAAAAAAGGCGTGTTATCAAAACTGTTTTTATAATCCAATCTGAGAGCACCAAATATTTTATTGGTAAGTTTTATATATCCCAAAATATGGGAAAAAAATCTTCCGAACTTTTTATCGCTTCCAAAATATTTATCATAATGGATATACTTAATCCCCGCATATATTCCTGTATTTGGAGTAAACATATTATTACGACTATCGTAGTAAAGTGAGGCACCGAATCCCCCGATATTAAGATTTAATTCATCGTTCAAAATTTCCGGTAAATTAATAGCGGATTTAAATTTAACTTCGGTATGTCCGAAACTGTAATTTATTCCGGCAAAGAAAGCAGAATTCCAAAGCCGAAAAGTAATTTCTTGAAGCAATCCGTAAGCTGCAATATTAAAATCCAAATGTTTTACTCCGTTCGGTAGAAGAGGAGTACGATAATATGTTAAATTTGCCGAAATAATTCCAACTCCTCCTCTATAACGGATATTACCATTTTTCCAAACACCCAGATGCCCTCCGCCAACAGCCCACGAATTACTTTGAGTATAAAATCCGCCAAGAACCGAAATACTCGGAAACCCCTTTGTCCCTTCTATAATTTCTTTCGGATTCCGATGAATGAAAAGCAAAGCACCGCCACCGCCATATCCTATTGCAGGTTCAGTAATAAGTGCAGGAACAAATGCGAAGCCATATCGTGTTCTTAAAAACTCGCTAATATCAATTGAATTATCAAGAGAATCAAGAAAAACATTTTTAAATATG
The DNA here is from genome assembly GCA_964617555.1 of uncultured Melioribacteraceae bacterium. Classification (GTDB taxonomy): domain Bacteria; phylum Bacteroidota; class Ignavibacteria; order Ignavibacteriales; family Melioribacteraceae; genus 1-14-2-50-31-20. Next base: position 57,419 of record CAZTYP010000070.1, read on the forward strand.
TTTTCTTTTTGTGCAAAACTTTCGACCGAAAAGAGAAAAGAGAGAAAAACAACAATTACGATATCTAATGAAAAATTTTTCATCAATAAATTTTATCTATTCGGCACCTATCGGTATTGTCATTTCCATAAAAAAAGAGTTGTACTTTGTTCCGGAAATATTTTTATATACATCCACAAATCCGTAATAATATCTAATGGAAAACGACAAGCCGTGATCTTTTTCATCCTTTATTTTATAGCCTAACCCCGCCATAATTCCTATATCAATTTTATTTAATTCTTTTTTATTATAGTGTCGTGTTCTAATGGCTTCATTATCTTTTTCCAGATTATATTCAACCCACGCATCGTAAAGAAGTCCCGACTGAATTCCGCCAAGGAAAAAAAGGTTATTTTTAAATCTGTATTTTATAAGAAACGGAACTTGAAATGTTTTTGTTATCTGACTATATACTCCCCCGTTATGCACACTTGGAGTAATACCTAAATGAGCAAGGTCATTTAATGAAAGTAGATCCGTTCCTAAATTAGATTTAACCAAAACACCGGTATAAAAATACCACGGGGGTTTTATTTTGATATCAAAATAAAATCCGAGATTATAATTTCCCATATATTTTTTCGAATCAAGTCCGGTAATATTAGACCAATTATACCCTCCTTCGAGACCAAATTCCAACACACCTGAGTTTAAGTAGTCCCCCAATAATAAAGAAATGAGAACCTGTCCCTGCATTATGGTTGCAGAAAAAAAGAACAGAATTATCAGATGTTTTTTCATTTGTCTTCCGATTGTTTTTCACAAGAAAGTTTAATGCCTTGCGTCATATCTACACGGCAAATTAATAATAATATTAAGCACAAGCAAAGATTTCTATCTTCAATTAATAATACCTTTTTTATCCTACAATAACTGTATATCAATTCGTACATTTGCAGATGCTTTTTATAAAAACTAATAAAGTGATAAATAAAAAATCATTATTTTTGAAAACAAAAAATTTTGTTTTAAGGCAAGGTGCAAGCCGACATTTATAAATAACTACTTTATATGGAAAACGAAAAAAGGAATTTTATAGCATTTAATTGGCATGCGTTTTGGCTTGCATTGGCTCAAACCTTTGCCGATAAAAACACGGTTTTGCCTGGGCTTATTCTTCTTTCGGGTGGAACTCAATTTGAATTGGGTTTATTAACTTCAATTATGATTGGTATTCCATTAGTTTCGCAATTATTATTTGCAAGCTATTTAACTCAAAAGCCGTTAAAAAAATATTTTTTACTTTTCGGAATTTATTTGCGAGTGCTTGCTTTTGCCGGTGTTGCTTTGACACTTTATTCTATAGATTTTGCCGATCCGATGTTTATCATCTATTCCGTTTTCGGTTGGATGTTTATTTTTTCGGTTAGCGGTGCTTTTGCGGGAGTTTCTTATACCGATATTCTCGGCAAAAGTATCTCCCCGAACACCAGAAAACGTTTTTTTGTTACACGACAATTTTTAAATAGTGTAGGTATTTTAATATCGGCAATTATTGTCCGTTCTCTTTTAAAAACAATTAATTATCCCGAAAATTATATTTATATGTTTACAATTGCTTCCGTTTTGTTATTTGTTGCGGCATTAGGATTTTTAAGGTTGAAAGAACGTCCTTCCGAAATATTAAACAAAGGGAAAAAGTGGAGCGAAGTTCTAAAATCAATTCCATCCATAATAAAAAAAGATTCCAATCTTAAAAATTTGGTAATCAGTGTAAATTTACTTTCTGTTTCCTTTACGATGATTCCGTTTTATATGTCTCTTGTAAAATCGAGGGGTGATTTGAGCCAATCGATTATAGGTAATTTTCTTTTGGTACAAATAATAGGAATGGTACTTTCAAATCTATTATGGATGAAATATACAAAACAGCACGGCTTTAAAGGAATGTTTAAAATGGCTGCCATGCTTTACAGTGCTTTACCTATAGTTGCTTTAATTTTTGCATATACCATTCCGATAGAATTTTTCTGGATTGTCTTTTTTATGATTGGGGCATCGATGAGTGCATACAAAATATCAAGTGAATCGATATTAATTGAAATATCAGATGAAAGTAACCGTCCGCTTTACACCGGCATTTACGGCACACTTAATTTAACAATGGCTCTTTTCCCTTTAATAATAGGAATATTAATTGCATCCGTTGGTTTTACCGCTGTTTTTATTTTTGCCAGTATGTTAACATTTAGTGCATTGTTTTTCTTGAACCGGATGATTTGTCCGGCAGACAAAGGTAAATAACCTCTTATTTATTTTATAAGTATCATCTTTTTTACATTTACATATTCAGCTGTTTGTAATCTGTAAAAATATATTCCCGAGGTTAAGTTAACAGCATTAAAAGTTACTTTGTAAATACCGGCTTTTTGCCGTTTATTTACAAGCGTTGCAACTTCTCTTCCCAGAATATCGAATATTTTTAACGTTACATAATTACTTTTATTCTTAACAGGAATTGAATATTCTATTGTTGTTGTGGGATTAAAAGGATTAGGATAATTTTGCATTAGTTCGAAATTCTTCGGAATATCAAATTTAGGCTCAAAATCTGTAGAAAGAACAACATCCACGTCGTTATATATTAATTGATAACTGTTGTTTACGGGAATTTGTTTTTCCGTTCCTTTTGTATCAATGTATGTAAAATAAAAGCTAATCGTATCTCCTGTAGTAATTGATTTGTTTAACAAAGATACAATATAATGGGAAGCAGTAAGAGAAGTCATTTTTTCTTTATGAATTTCCGAAATAGAATTAACCATATAATTAAAGTAGACCTGTTCGGAATTAATTCCTAGAGAATCGTAAATAATTTTATGTAAATTATACACCGATGAATTTTTTTCTATATTCGGGAACTGAATTGCATTCAAAACCGAGAGCAATCCGTAACCATATGTATTATTGGGTGTTTGTGTACTGTCACATCCTTCGAGCAAAATGGAGCGCATTTGTTTGTTAGATAAATATGGGAACGCCGAAAGAATTTGGGCGGCCATTCCCGCAACAATAGGGGCAGAATAAGAAGTACCGGAACCGGTGCCGTAACTTGTAGAGGAAGAATAAGCAACTGCATGAAAACAATTAACTCCTTGAGCCACAACCTCGGGTTTAATTCTTCCGTCATAAGAAGGCCCCCGAGAACTAAATGAGGCAATAACACGCTTTGAATTAACCGCTCCAACCGCAAGGGTGTTTATTCCGTCAGCCGGTGCGGTAATATAATGCCACGAATTTCTTCCTTCGTTACCCGCCGAAGTAATCGTTAAAATCCCCCTATCAAAAGCAAGTTCCGCCGCTTTTGTTACAATTGTCGTTTTTCCGTTCATATCGGAGTATGTATAGTCTCCCTCGCCGGAATCAAAAATGTTATACCCTAATGATGACGTGGTAATATCAACACCGATAGAATCCATCCATTGTAAAGCGGCAGCATAATTATCCTCTTCCGTATGGGTTTCCGTTTCTATTTTTTCAGTCTTTGCCAAAATAAATTTTGCTCTAAATGCGGGCCCGATAATATTTCCTTCATCAAAACCGGCAATAAGAGAAAAGACGGCCGTTCCGTGTCTTGCATCACCGTCATCCAAATTAGAATCTCCGTAAACGAAATCATGTTCCGCAATTACATCAAGCTCTTTTATTGCAACATGAGACCTCCACGCAAATCCCGCATCAAGAATTCCCAGAACAACGCCCTTACCTGCAAAGCCCAAATTATGAACTTGCGGGATATCGGATAATTGATATTGAGTAAGTGATGCTCCGTAATCGTATTTATAATTTATCTTATTAGCGGAATATGTTTTACCTATTATTTTTGTTCCCTTTAACGGTTGAGGAGATTTTATTTTTTTTACTTTTTTTATTCTTTCAATAAAGTCGAACTTTTTAATTTTATTTAATTCTTTTTTTGTTAAAAAAGCGGAAACTGCGTTGAACCATTTTAATTTCCAGACAATTTTTGCACCGGTTTTTTTTATGCTATCAACATATTCTTCATTTACGGGCAAATCTTCATATGTAATAAAATTTGCACCCATTGTTTTTTTTCTGCGTTTAATACTTCTGCCGGAAAGAGAGTTAACAGCTTCTTGATATTCTCGGGACGATTTCGTTAAAAGCGTTTTTTTTGCACCCCCTTTATCTTTAAAAAAGATAAAATATTTTTCTGAAGATTGAGCAAAAAAAAGTTCAACGGTAAAGAAAAGAATAAATAAAATTTTCATAATATGTTTTTCATTTTTTTATTAAAACTATTAAGAATTATCTATATCATCAAGGGTAAAAAGTTTTGAAGACATATTAAAAAAAGGGAAAAAAGTCAACGCCGGCTAAAAGCAATTAAGGCGAAGCAAGCAATAATAAAACAATTTTTAACTATATATGTTTCGTTACTAATTAACAACACTGTTCAAATAAACATTAACTATATGTTTTTCGGATAAATATACGGTAAGTCATATTTTTAAAACACCTTTCGGGAATTAAGTTTTTAATTGCTGCCGTTTATTAATTCTTCCAAATTCTTTATAAGGGGAAGATTGCAACCAAGCAATTTCTCTTTTGCCTGATGCCCTATTGAAAGCAAAACCGCATCTATTTCCATTGCTTGTGCAACTTCGCAATCGTGAACTGTATCGCCTACAAGGAGCACATCATTGTTATCGAAATCCAATTCTTTAATCCATTTTAATCCGTTATCCAATTTGCTTGCTGCATAAATATTATCCAAGCCTATAAGACGAACAAAATATTTTGTTAAACCGAAATGAGAAATCAACTCGTCCAAGGTTTCTTGTCGGTATGCTGAAAGTACCGATTGTGTAATACCCATCATATTTATTGCTCGCAAAACTTTTTCCGCATCAGGATAAATTGAATAATTATATTTTCGTTTTTCGTATTCGTTAATAAATTTATGGCTTATCCTTTCCCAGTTTTCTTCTTCAACATCGTGCCCCAACACTTTATAATATTCCTTAACCGGAAAGGTAAAAACTTCGCGATATTTTTTTATGGAAATTTGCGGCAAATTTGCTTCGGCCAAAAGCTCGTTCATTATTCCCGCACAAAGTTCAATATCGTTAAATAATGTTCCGTTCCAATCCCAAATTACATGTTTGTAATTTTTAATATTTATCATTTTTATTTTTACTTTTGAAAAAAACAAAGGTAAGATTTTTTAATATAACAAAAAAGCCCGCCAAAAGACGGGCTTAATAATTTTATTTAAGAAGCATTGCTTTTTTGGTAAAGGAATGAGTTTTACCATTGGAGATAATTCTTGTGGAAATAAAATAAACACCGCTCGGAATATTTTCCGCATTCCAAGTAACCTGATGATAACCTGCATTTTTACCGGAATTTACAAGTGTTGCTATTTTTTCCCCAAGCATATTATAAACCGAAATATTAACTTCTCCGGCTTCGGGCAATGAATATTTAATTTCGGTACTCGGATTAAACGGATTAGGATAATTTTGGAACAATGCAAACTTAGTCGGCATCTTTTCACCATTTTCCACATCCGTAACAAGAATTGTAACGAAATTTGAATATTTGGAATTAGTTTTGGAATTATAACCGTAAACCACATATGAATAACTTCCACCGATTATTACCGTAGTATCAACATATGTTCTTACATTTGCACCAACACTATCTAACACCGGCATACTTGATATATAATTTCCCGTATTTCCACTGTTTGTTTGACGTAAAATAATATAACCGTCTTCGCTGGCGGAATTATCGTCCCAGATAAGATTAACCCTGTCACCTCCGGAGATTGCTCCCGTTAACGCCGTAGGTTGTTTCATAACTGTTATTATTGAATCCACATTGGAGTACCCGGCAAATCCCGCATTATTGAATGCGGCAACTCTAAAGAAATATTCCGTTCCGTCAATAAGATTTGTATCGGTATAAAATGTTGTATTCAAATTCAAAGTATCAAGAATGCTCCAAGCATTTGAAACATTAACTGAATATTCAATAATAAACCCGAGCTCGTTAGAAGAATTATCCGCCCAGGTAATATGAGCCGTATTACAACTATCAATTGCATCGTGAATTACAACCAAATTGTTTGGAAGATTAGGAGGACTTGTTGTTACAATTCTAAGACTTCCTGTTTCGATTTTGGCATTAGGAGTTCCTTCGTTAAACAAAAATTTCTCCATACAAATATTTGTATGATTACCTGCAACAACAGAGGAACTAACGGTAAATTTTAATTTAACAATTGCACCTTTTGTATTAAATCCGGTTGTATTTGCTCCGGCAATAGTAACTTTATTACCCATATTGTTTGCAGAAAAAACCCATCCTGCAGTTGATGTTCCGGTTTTAACAACTTCTTTAAATTTAATTACGGAAGAATCGAAACAAATATTTGTTTGCAACGATACAATTGAATATGTGGGAGAAAGATTTCCCATATAAATAGGAATTTCTATGGTTGCACCAGGTTCGGCTGTTGTATCCGGAATTGCAACCTCGGTATCATAAATTTCGATATTACCCGATGTTCCCGTGTTACCGTAAACGTCTTGAACGGAAACAGTAACAACACCGCCGCTAAGAGCAGTTAACAACCCGCCATTATCTATGGAAGCATAAGAAGCATTACTTACAGTCCAAGAATAAGGAGGGGTTCCGCTCCTTGTTGTAAACCGCAAAGTATCTCCGGCTAACAAACTTGCGGTATTCGGAAAAACCGGAAGAGTAATTAAATTCCAAGCGGTAAGTCTGCTTCGCGGGCCGGGGAATCCGATATCTGTTTCATTAAATAAAATATCTTTTAATGCTAGTTCGGTACCCCAAATACCATCTGATGTAATTCTTAATTTTATTTTAAGCAACACACCACTGCCGGAAAGAGGAGCAGCTCCGGCAAAAGCTATTTTAAGTTTATTATTTCTATATGAAAATTCGGGAACGGGATATGCATTTAGCAAAGTTCCGTTTGTAACTATTTCAAGAGGAATAAATGCATTTTGATTATATTCAACAGTAAATTCACCGGCAGTATAATTTAAGCCCGTTAAATCAGATACATAAACGGGAAGTTCTAAAACTTGACCTTTATAAAACGCAGTATCGCGACAAGTTAATTGAAAAGCTCTAACCGTAATATCACCCGAAGTATCCACAATTCCGTTTGCATCCGTTGCAACAATTCTTGTTATACCTTTATGTACAGCAGTCAACAATCCGTCTGTATTTATTGTAGCAACAGATCCGTCTGTTACACTCCATGTATAAGGAGGAGTACCGTATTGGACATTAAATTGTTTCGTATTTCCGACAGGAAGAATTTCAGTATCGGGATAAACACTTATTGTCGGTTTTGCATTAACATTTATATATCCGTTTCTAACAACTATCGGAGGTGTTCCTTCATTAAAATAATTATATTGCAAGCCACCTTCAAATCTTACATAACTTCCTCCTCTGTTTACCGCTTCAACGCGCAAATATAATAATATGCCCGTTCCGGATAAATCGGTTGTACCGGCTGCGGCAACAGAAATTTTATCATTTGTAACATTGTATGTTACCCCGCCCCAACTTTCGGTTAACGTTCCTGTAGAAAAAGCAGAATCAATTTGTATTGTTGACGAAGAAAAACTAAATTGCAAATTATACGAGGAAATTTCTTTTCCGGTTACAGAGCTATCTACATATACCGGAATATATGCAACATCTCCGGCAACTAACGTTGTATCATGAATTGACACACCGATTTCACCCAGTCCAAAAGCTGAATAGAACGGAAGCAGCAAAAACCATAATATTTTTATTAACTTTTTCATTTTCTACCCACTTGTTTTTGCGGCGGAATTGTTTCCGCCGCATGTTAATTAAACAATTACTTAAGAACCATTAGTTTTTTAGTTGCTATAAATTTATTTGCAATTATTCTGTATATGTAAACTCCGGAACTTACCTTGCTTCCGGCATTGTTTGTAGCATTCCATGTAACTTTATATCTACCGGCATTTTGAGTTTCGTTAACCAATGTTTTAACAATCTGTCCGTTAATATCATAAATTACCACTTTAACGTTTACGTTATCTTCGGGTATCTGATAAGAGATAACCGTTGATGGATTAAATGGATTAGGATAATTTTGATTTAAACCGTATGTAGTCGGTTTTCCTATAAATTCAATAGGTTGTGATGAAACATTTTGTGTAAAATCCGTTTCATTTGCAAGGAATTTTGTAACTCTTAAATCGTCGGTAACTTTTCCTTTAATTTCCGTATTTGCCGTAAAGTTAATAGTAAGAAGTTCCCCTTCCATCTCCATCGGTTTTGCACCGGCAATTGCAATAATTAACTTTTCACTTTCTTGATTATAACCATAACTAATACTGTAAGATGAAAATGCATCTGCAAGAGTAACATCCGCCACACTATACAATTCCGGATTAACACTCATTTCAATTTGCAATGCCGTTACCCCTTTGGTATTGCTTATATCAACAGGAATTGAGAATTCTTCGCCACGTGCCGCAGTTGCTCCGGCAAAAGAGAGACTAACATTTTCAACCTTTTGTAATGCCAAATATTTCTTTGTTTTCACATCTATCTTCGGCATTTCCGGTGCAGGAGAAGAACCTGCTTCGGCAGGGAAAGTGGAAATTAATCCCACCGAATATTGAAGAATAAGCGAAGCATCATAGGCTGCAACTGAACCGTCGCCGGATACATCCGCAACACCTAACTGTGTAGGATTAAGCAATTCAACGCCGGATACATGTTTTAATAATTTGGAAGCATCGAATGCTTGAACGGTACCGTTAAGACTAACATCACCCATAATAGGATTAGACGCACCGGCACCAAGCCAAGGGACATAATCCACTCCGTCGGAAACCGCTTGCCCCGTACCTCCGGGGTTACCGGAATGAGTTGGTCCGGAATTATCTCCCCACCAGTTGTTTTCGGCATTTATTATATAGGATTTATCAACATTGTTAACACCTAAACCACTATTATCATAAATATCACAGAAATTTATAACGGGATTAGATGCCCCTTTGGCAACAAGGGCATTGTTATTATTTTTCAATACGGAATTAAGGATTGTCGGGCTTGCGCTATTTGTATAAATTGCTGCATAATTATTTGAATAATAGAACCCTGCATATTGAATTGTAACATATTTCAACATACAGTACGGTTCCAACGATTCGTTTTCAAAAATTATTCCGTTCCATCCTCTGTGCCAATCCCACGGAGATGTTTCGGTACTATCGGAATTTGTATCTCCACCGTAAAAATCATCTCTTAAATCGGTAAAGACAATTATGCTATCCGGTGTTGAGCCGCCTTCGGCCATTAAACCTCGTCGTACACGTAAACCTGTTCCAGGGAAAAACTTTAATACAACCCCGGGCTCAATTGTTAAAATTGCGTTACTGGCTATAGTATAATTGCCAAATAAATAAGGGATGTTCACAATACCCGCAAAATTCCTCTTAGTTAATAAAACATCTTGAACCAACGTTTCGTTTTCCAAAACGCCAATTGCCTTATAGGTTGTTCCGGCAATAATATTTCCAGCTGTTACTTTCGGATATGAAACCAAGGATGTTCTTATAGGAGCATATTTTAGGTCGAGAAACATTGAACCTAATAATTCAGGAGTAGAAACACCGGTCAAATAAATTCCCCATTCGTCTTTATTAAACAAGATATTTTGTAAAGTGGGCGATGCCTGGTCAAGATGAATGGCAATTTGCGAGTATTTAAACACAGCATTACTAACAATACTGCTGTCGTTACTTACATCGTAAAATTTTATTCTGGTTCCTGTCATAGTAGGAGAACTTAACGACCCGTCCCCGTTTGTATCCTTCGGATTACCAAATCTATCATCTCTTAGATCGGTAAAAACAACTTGTTGTTCCGGAGAACCCAAAATATTCAATCTTCCCTTAACATCAAATCTTCCGTTTTTGAATACAATTCCGGCGGGAATTGTTATGGATGTTCCGGAATTTATGGTTGATGTTTCAAATAAATAATAAGTGATATTTGTAAATCCGCCAAAATTTCTTATGGGAACAGTTGCATTAACCGAATAGTTTTCACCTTTTATTCCTATTGCCATTATACCGGCATTAAGAGCAACATTGTTGGAAAACGTAGGAGTTGCAAACATACTCATGGTAATAGGAGTTTTCGAAACATTATTTATTTCACAATTTGTTATTGAAGGATGTGCACTTCCATAAATTCCTATTCCGTTTGAAGACGATTGTTCGACAATACAACTATCCATATCAACTACAGTGTTGTATATCCTTACAATTGCCATATCGGAATAACTATGGCAACACTCATTACCCGCATAACGGATAGAACAATTATTCAATGTATTTAACCCTTCGGAAGAAGAAGAATAGAAAACAAGTCCTCTCCAATTACCTTTTGCCGGAGAAGAATTATTCCCGTCGTTATTAGTATCACCACCGTTAGAATCATCTTTAATAGAAGTAAAGACTATTTTCTCAGTTGGTGTTCCGTTTGCAACCAAAGCTCCGTTTATTACAATTCCATGACGATAGTGTGTATTGAATTTAATTACAACACCAGGTTCAATAGTTAATACCGCATTTGAACTGATTGTTAACGAATTTATTATATAAGCAATATTACTTATTCCGGCAAGACTTCGTTTGGCAAGAGTAGCATTGGAAGAAAGAGTTCCTTCTAAGATTTTAATTCCCTTGCTCCCGTTTGCCATAAAAGAGATATTATTAAATCTTGGATTTGATTTTAAAGACATTGCAATCGGGTCTGCTTGACAATTTTTTATATCAACATCTTCTACCCTTGGAGTCGAAGCACCTTCACAAATAATTCCGTAATACGAATCCGAAATGGTGGAATTTGTTATTCTTGCCGAAGCATCACGGTAAGTAACGCCTCCTTTATTTCCGCTTCCGGAAAATTGGATTAAACAATGGTTTAATTTTGAAAAGAGAGAATCGCTTGTTTCTTCAAACTGAATTGTTCCCCAATTATTTACTGCGGGAGAAGAACCGTTACCGTCTCCGTTTGTATCTCCAGGATTACCAAAGTTATCATCTTTAATTGATGTAAAAACAATCTCTTCAAACGCTTCATTGGCTTTATCTGCTTTTATATTTACAGTTACCCCGCCAACATCGGCGCCATCGGCTTTTAATCCGCCATAAACTATAATACTGTTGTTATCCCAAACTTTAACAACTACACCCGGGTCAACAATTACTTCCGTTCCCGAATTGATAATTAAGGTTCCCATTAAAGCATATGTAATATTTGTAAATCCCGCAAAATTTCTTTTTAATAATTCGCCATTAACCGGTAAGTGTTCACCTTCAATTCCTATTGCTCTCACTCCGGCGTTTGTCATGCTATTTCCCGAAAATGTAGGATTAGCCGAAACGGACATTATAACCGGTGTATAAGTTGTGTTTTCAAAACTACAACCGGTTACGGTAGGGTTAGATTGCCCGAATATTCTAATGCCGTATACTACATCCTTAAATAAAGAATTACCAATTGTAGGACTTGCATTTATGAGACTTAAAGCACCACCTCCAATATGCACTCCGTTCAGATAATAAGCCTGCCATGGTAATGATGCAAACTGAATTTTGCAGTGGTCAAGGATGGAAGAATCATCGCTGTTTCCTTCAAACACAATTCCTCCCCAATCGTTTTTCCCCGGAACGGACGAGGTTCCGTCTTTATTTGTATCTTTCGGGTTACCGTATTCATCATCCTTAACCGAAGTAAAAATTATCGGTTCATCTGTGGTTCCTTCCGCAACAAATTTACCTTTAACAATTAAATGATGTGAAAAATAATACGATTTAATTACTACACCTTCATCAATTGTTAATGTCATTCCGTTAGGAACCGTTACGGAACCAAGTAAAACATAGGTTATATTGGGAATGGCGGAAAAAGTTCTTTGTGGAAGATGAGCATTACCCCTTAATGTTCCTCCCAAAAGACCAATTGCATCATATTGATTGTCCGAAGCGGGGAATGTATTATCACCGAACTCCGGTGCCGCTTCAAACGACATTGCAACCGGAACCATCTGGCTTGAGCCGATATCATTGTTTTTAAACACCGGGTTAGACAATCCTATAAACATTCCACCATAATAATTGTTAGAAAAGGTACAATATGTTATTGTGGGACTTGCATTTTCTGTTGTTATCGCTCCGGTATTACCTCTTCCGGCAAACGAAATTGTACAGTATTTTAAAAATGAGGTAGAATCGGCACTGGAATCTTTGAAGTATATTCCGTACCAATCTCCCGTTCTCGGTGCACTCGTAAAACCGTCTCCGTTTGTATCACCGAATTCATTATCATCTTTATACGAAGTAAAAACTATTTTTTCGGTTTCTCTGTTAGCAACGGCACGTATTGAACCTTCTACATATAAATGTCCGCCCATAGATTTTACAACATTTGTAGGAGCAATAAGCAATGAATCGCCACTATTAATTATAAAATCATGTTCCAAAACATAAGGAACATTGATAGTATCCCACACCATTGAGTTATAACGATTACTATGCATAAGAATACCATCATGAGTATTGCCGGTTAACGTATTAAGCCCCTCAAACACAACCGAAGCGGCACCATCATATCTAATTGGCCATTGGCAAGATTGAATTGTAGAGTTTGTTAAAACCACTGTGTCTCTTTCAGTAACATAAATCCCCAAACTATTACAATTCAAGATTGTACTCCCTGTAATTTCGGCATTGGAATTACCCATTAATTTTACACCGTCCCATTGTGAATATGAGATCTGTGATGTATCAATTTTTACACGTCCTTTATATACGTATATATTGGAGTAATCGTATTTACCGGCATATTTAACTTCACAATGCTTTAAATGAACATAACCAGAATGATAATAATCCCCAATTTTAATATTCCCCCAGTATCCGGGTTGCGGGTCTCCTCCGACAGAGTCAGCATATGATGTAAAAACAGTATGATCTGCTTCTAACGAACCTAAAACCGTAAAACGTGTTCCCTGTTTAAATTCTACCCGCACACCGGCTTCAGTTGTTAATGTTACTCCTGTATTAACTGTTAAATTTCCGGTAACAATGTACGGACTGTGCGACAACATTAAGGTAGAATCCGCCGAAATGGTGCCGGAAATATTTGTCTGTGCGACAAGAAATGATGAAAAAAGGAAAATAAGTAAAATTGTTAGTTTCCTTTGCATAATTAACCTCCCCTTATTATTATGTGCGGCTTATGAATAATGAAAAGAAGCATTTGTTTTTCCATTAAACATTTAACTTTTAAACTAAAGCAATTTTAACGAAAATTATTTTTGATTGCAATATAAAAAAAGAGAAAGGTGTCTTTTGTGTTATTAATCACAAATATATTTTGTCGCAACAACATGGTTTTAAACAGAGTCTGCTCTTAATTCGATTGAAAAGAATACTGAAAAAAGTTATGTTGAATACTTGAACCGAAGAATCTTTTAGTCGTACTCCGTCTTCAAAAGTAATTTTACTTTATATTATATTTTATATCTTCGAAGTTGTAATCCGTTGCTTTTTTATCTCTATATTTAACCCGATAAATATTATGTTTGACGGTTAAATTTGTTTTGTTTAACCTTCCTTTAAATTATTTACAATTTGTTTTTTATTTTATTACTTTACAAACTCTAAAGAATTAAAACACGGATTAAAATGAAAAAACTATTTTTATTATTATTTTTCCCCCTTTTTTATCTTACGGCACAAACAACAAGTGAAATTCCAAAAAAAAGAATTATAGATTGGTCCGAAGCGGGAGTATTAGGTAAAATACCATTACATTCAAAATCGGATTTTATTAACATCAATGATTTTTTAGGAAACGATACAACATTCGATAATGCACTTGTAAAGGCAATTAAAACCGGGGAAGAAGAGGAATTAAAAATAATATATTTCCCCGCCGGAAATTATCCTTTTAATAAACCGATAAAATTAAAATCCAACACGGTTATATTGGGAGCCGGGGCAAATAAATCTCATTTAATTATTTCGTTAAACGGAAAAAGAGGAAATTGTATTTCCTTTAACGGTAAGGTAATTAAAACATTGAATTATGATAATAAATTAAAGAAAGGGACAAAAAAAATTGTTCTTGATATGAACATTAAAAATTTTAAAAATGCCGTAATTGCAGAAATTTATCAAGGGAAAAATGTTTATGGAAAATCTTCTTCAGGCAAAGAAAAACAATATCAAAAAGGTCAAGTAATTAAAATCTCCGAAATTGATAATAACACTCTTATTTTACAAGATTCATTGCGTTTGGATTATCCCGTTAAAGATAAATGGGGAGAACCGATAAAAATAAAATTAATTATCCCCGTAACTAACAGCGGTATCGAGAACATTTCCGTAAAAAGGAAAGACAGACCCCCGAAAAACGGAAGTAATATCATATCGTTTAATTATGCATACAACTGTTGGTTAAACGGTATTGCAAGTCGAATGGGGGCAAACAATCATGTTTCCGTTAATAACTCTCGTAATATTGAAATACGTGGTTCGTTTTTTAGTAGTACTTTTAATACAGGCGGCGGTGGAAACGGATATGGAATTGTTGTCGGGAGTAATTCCACCGATTGTCTTTTTGAAGATAATATCTTTGAAAAATTACGCCATGCAATGATAATTGCAAGCAGCGCCAACGGAAATGTTTTCGGTTATAATGCTTCGTTCAACAAACCGCTATTAAATATAGACGAAGCATCCATAAGTGTACACGGGCACTATCCATACATGAATCTTTTTGAAAGCAATTATGTTGAATATATTAATGTTGATTACGTTTGGGGTGCAAACGGAGAGTACAATACTTTTTTAAGAAATTATGTTTACGATAAAGGTCTTTTCGGACTTTTTAGAAATCAGGAATTACAAATTGAACGGGGAACCGATAAAACAAATATTATTGGCAATTTGGCTAATGTTAAAGCAAGAGGAAAGGATAATTTTATTTTGAAAAACATGCCTATAAGTCAACTTACTGATGCTATGTTTCTGGAAACATATTCTTTTTATTATAACAAAAAACCGGATTTTATCCCGGCCTCCGTTTCGTGGCCTTGTTTCGGGTTAAAAACGTCGAAAACCGGAGAAGAAATCTCAAATTCAATTCCGGCTGTTTTAAGATATTTTACGGATAACAAAACCGTTACGGTTAAATTTAATTAATGCTGAAAAGTTAAGAAAATCAAAACTCCCGATATTATTTCATCCTTAATGTCGGGAAGCAACATATAAAAAACCGAAACCACCTTAAAGAAGACAACAAGTAAAATAATACCCGCATTGCACAATATTATCTAAAAAATTTTAAGGTTGAAATGAAAAAATTATTTTCTTAGTTTTGTTTATCCACTGCAAAGGCAGTGGTAATTTTTTTTAAATAAAGGAGATTTTTTAGGTGGCTAATTTTGTTTATTTAACGGCAGAACGACTTAGAGAAATTGAGAACGAAGTTAAAGAATTAAAAACAAACGGCAGAAAGAAAATGGCTCAAACTATTGCCGAAGCAAGGTCTTACGGAGATTTATCGGAAAATGCCGAGTATGATGCTGCCAAAGACGCACAGGGTTTGTTGGAATTAAAAATCAGTAAATTGGAGGATCTTTTATCCAGAGCACAAGTTATAGATATATCCAAATTCCCGAAAGATGAAGTTCACATCTTATCAAAAGTGAAAGTAAAAAACCTTAACAACAATAAAGTCTTTGAATATGTTTTAGTGTCGCCGGAAGAAGCCGATT
This sequence comes from uncultured Melioribacteraceae bacterium, assembly GCA_964617555.1. Taxonomy (GTDB): domain Bacteria; phylum Bacteroidota; class Ignavibacteria; order Ignavibacteriales; family Melioribacteraceae; genus 1-14-2-50-31-20. The sequence goes on from CAZTYP010000070.1 coordinate 73,314, forward strand.
TCAAAAGCGGTAAAATAGCTTTAACTTCACCGGTAGGGAAAGCTTTAATGGGCAAAAAATTAGGCGAAATTGTTAATGCCCAAGTTCCGGCAGGAATAATTAAATTTGAAATTCTCGAAATAAATTAATTCTACCGTTTTAACATAACCCGTAAAAAAATGAAAAAAATCGTTGAACAAAATATCATCCGATTCATCGATAGGCATAACCTTATTAAAAACGGAGATAAACTCTTAATTGCATTTAGCGGCGGAGCCGATTCTCTTTTTGCTCTTCATTTTTTTAACAAATACAAAACTAAATACGGTATTACTCTTTCCGCATTTCATCTAAATCATCTTTTGCGCGGTACAGAATCCGACGAAGATGAAAAATTTTGCCGTGCCTTTTGTGAAAAAGAAGAGATTGAATTTCACTCGGAAAATTTTGATGTAAAAAAATATGCCGAAAAAAACAAATTATCTTTAGAAGAAGCGGCACGAATTATTCGTTACAATCTGCTGGAAAATTTTGCCGAAGCAAACGGGTTTTCAAAAATTGTTACGGCTCATAATTCCGACGATAATACGGAAACCGTATTGTTAAATCTTTTTAGAGGAACCGGATTAAACGGTGCAAGCGGCATTCCCGTAAAAAGAGGAATGGTTATCCGTCCATTCCTTTCCGTTGCAAAAAAAGAGATTGTTGATTATTTAACGGAAAATAATATCCTTTTCAGAACCGATTCGTCGAATTTGCAAAATGATTTTAACCGGAATTTTTTAAGAAACGAAATTATCCCTAAAATAAGAAAAAAGATAAACCCTTCGTTGGATTTGAATATCTTAAAATTTTCAGAAACTGCGGCAGACAGCTATAAAATAATTTCGGGATTAACCGATAAAATTATTAAACAAGGAATAGAGCCGACTGAAAACGGCATTAAAATACTCAATTTAATCAACAGCAATTTTGAAGACGAAACAACAAAAATGGCAATAAAATTATCGACGGAAAAATATTTGAATATAATATTATCCTTTGATAACATTCTGCAAATTAAAAATCTTTTTGCTCATAACACCGGAAGCCGGCTGGATTTAAGCGATAACTTATCCGCAATAAGAGAACGAGAATTTATTTACTTATACAGAAAGGATTTGCAAAATGAACAGAAAAAAGAGTGGACTCTTAATTTAAATGAGGAAATTAATATCGAAGGGAAAAAAATCTCTGCCCGAATTGTACCGAAAGCAACTATAAACAACTCGGGCAACATCGAATTTATTGACGGAGACAGAATCTCTTTTCCTCTAAAAATAAGAAGATGGAAGGCGGGAGATAAATTTACCCCCTTGGGCTTGAAAGGGACAAAAAAGATTTCCGATTTTTTAACCGACATTAAGGTTGATGCGGCAAATAAAAAAAATCAATTTGTTGTTTTAAGTAATAAAAAAATTATTTGGGTTATTAATGGTAGAATTGATGAAAGTGTTAAAACAGATAAAAATTCAAAAAGGATAATAAAACTATGGGTAAAATAAATTTTGAAAAAGATTATATAAAAATAGGAAACGAAAAATTTGTTCCGATGATTACCGCCGAAGAACTAAACACACGGGTTAAAGAATTGGGAAAACAAATCTCAGAAGATTACGAAGGGAAACTCCCGATATTTATAGGAGTGCTTAACGGCTCGTTTATGTTTATGTCCGACTTAATGAAGGAGGTTACAATTCATTGCGAAATGGATTTTATGAAACTTTCAAGTTACGGCGACGAAAAAATTTCTTCCGGAAATGTAAGAATGCTGAAAGAACTTAACGCGGATATAAACGAACGTCACATTATAGTTGTGGAAGATATTGTGGATTCCGGACTTTCATTAAATTACATAGGTAAATTACTCAAAGAATATAAACCTGCTTCAATAAAATATGCATCGTTACTTGTTAAACCTAATAGTATAAAATATGATGTTAAAATTGATTATATTGGATTTGAAATAAAAGACCAATTTGTAATAGGTTACGGATTGGATTATGCTCAAAAATACAGAAACTTAAAAGCTATATATCAATTAGAAGATTAGGAGTAAAAAAAATAGATGTTTAACGAAGTTAATAAATTTAAAATGGCAAAAAACTCAGATAATAAAAATGAAAACAAGAAACCCCCGAAAGGGCCGATGCCTGACCCCGGCAAACCCGACGGTGAATTTGATTGGTCTAAAGTAATAAAATCCGTTTTAAGTTGGGGCCTTGTTATTGTTGCTGCCGTAATTGTAATGCAATTTATGAACGGTGCAAATACTGCGAGTGCCGAAATTACTTACGACCAATACGAAGCATTGTTAAACTCCGATAAAATTGCCAGTGCCCGTATTTTAAAGGACGAATCGAATAATTATGTTTTTGAAGGTCATCTTAAAAAGAAAGAATTTATCAACAACCAAAACATTAAGCAATTCAGAACAACCATGGTTGAACCGGTAATTCAAGAACAGGTTAAAGTCTGGAAAGAGAAAGGTGTTAAATTCACCTTTGTCAAAGAATCTAACGAATGGTTAACCTTGTTGTTCGGATTAATCCCTTGGATATTAATTATCGGTGTTTGGTTTCTTTTTATGCGAAGAATGCAAGGTGGAGCTGCAGGCGGCGGACAAAAGGGTATTTTCAGCTTTGGGAAAAGTCGTGCAAAATTAATTAACGAATCTCAAATAAAAGTTACCTTTAAAGATGTTGCCGGAGCCGACGAGGCAAAACAAGAACTTGAAGAGGTAATAGAATTTTTAAAAGAACCTTCAAAGTTTCAGAAACTTGGCGGTAAAATTCCACGCGGCGTATTATTGTTGGGCCCTCCGGGAACCGGAAAAACGCTTCTTGCCCGTGCCGTTGCCGGTGAAGCGGGTGTCCCTTTCTTCTCCATAAGCGGTGCCGACTTTGTTGAAATGTTTGTTGGTGTTGGAGCAAGCCGTGTTCGTGATCTTTTTGACCAAGGTAAAAAAAGTGCTCCGTGCATAATTTTTATAGATGAAATTGATGCCGTGGGGCGTCAACGCGGAGCCGGCCTCGGCGGCGGACACGACGAACGGGAACAAACCCTCAACGCTCTTCTTGTTGAAATGGACGGATTTGAACAAAACAGCGGTGTAATTATTATTGCCGCAACAAACCGCCCCGATGTTCTCGATCCCGCTCTTTTACGTCCGGGCAGATTCGACAGACAAGTTGTTGTTGACCGCCCCGACGTTAACGGTCGTGAAGGAATCTTAAAAGTACATACACGCAAAATTCCTTTGGCAAAAAACGTAAATTTAAAAACCTTGGCAAAAGGTACTCCCGGCCTTTCCGGTGCGGAGCTTTCCAACTTGGTAAACGAAGCAGCTTTATTGGCTGCACGTAAAAATAAAAATGAAGTTGACGTAACGGACTTTGAAGAAGCAAAAGATAAGATAATGATGGGAATGGAACGCAAAAGCTTAATTATTTCGGAAGAGGAAAAACGCGTTACGGCTTATCACGAAATAGGACACGTGCTTGTTGCTCTTAAAACTCCCGAATCGGACCCTGTGCATAAAGTTACAATTATCCCCCGCGGACGTGCCTTGGGCGTTACAACTTATCTTCCGGTTGACGAAAAACACACTTATTCAAAAGAATATCTTGAAGGAATGATTACATATGCACTTGGCGGACGTGCTGCCGAAAAGGTTGTATTTAATAAATATACAACCGGTGCCGGTAATGATATAGAAAAATCCACAAATATTGCACGTAAAATGGTTTGCGAATGGGGAATGAGTGAAAAATTAGGACCTCTTGCTTACGGTGCAAAAGAAGAAGAAATTTTCCTCGGACGTGAAGTTACAAAACATAAAGAATACAGCGAACTTACCGCTCAAGAAATTGATGCCGAAGTGAAAAAAATTGTTACCGAAGCAATGAACCGTGCGGAAAACATTCTCAAAGAAAACATCGACGTACTTCATAAGCTTTCAAAAGAATTGTTGGAACGCGAAATTCTTGATGCCGATGAAATTCAAAAAATTGTTAACGGCGAAGAACTTCCTCCGTTAAAGAAAAAGGAAGAAGAAATTCCGGAACACGTAAAGGAACTTTTAGAACAACGAAAAAAAACAGAAGAAAAACCGAAAGAGGAAAATGACACAGACAACAACGCTTGATAAAGGGACAATAGATTACAAAGCGGAATTGCTGCGGAAAAGCATTCATCTTATTTCACTATCCATAGCAATTATTTATTACTACATAACAAAGGAATTGGCACTTAAATTGCTGATTCCTTTTACTTTATTATCCCTTGTACTTGACCTGGCAAGATATGTTTCTCCGGCTTATCGCAAATTTTTATACTCTTATTTCGGATTCATGCTGCGGGAACATGAAATAAACTCAGAACAAATTACACTTAGCGGAGCCACTTATGTGCTAATTGCAGCAACACTTACCATTCTCTTCTTTCCGAAAGTTTTTGTAATACTGGGAATTGCAGTTTTAATTATCGGCGATATTTTTGCAGCTTTGCTCGGAAGAAAATTCGGCAAACACAAATTCCTTTTTAAAAGCTTGGAAGGGACAACCGCTTTTTTTGTTTCCGGCAGTATTGTTGTTTTTTTTACACCGAAAATCGATGGGAATTTAACCGAATATTTAATAGGATTTGCCGCAGTTGCAGTTGCAGCAATAGTAGAAAACATTTCTTACGGTTGGGCAGACGATAATTTAACAATTCCGATTTCAGTTTGCTTAACAATGGAATTATTGTATTCCCTTTTTCTGCCCAATCTATCTTTGGTTTTGCAAAATGTTCCTTTATAATTACTTATAATAAGTGAAACTTATTTTCCCTCTTTTTGTATAATTTATACTTTAAAACAAACTGTAAGTGAAATATGAAAACAAAAACTTTACCCTTATTTATATTACTCCTTTTTTCTTTTTACCTTTTTCCCGGATGTAACAACAAACAAAAACCGGCAATAGGAAAAGAGGATGAAATTATAGTGATTGCCGATTCAACTCTTTACTATCAAATTGAACCCGAAATGCTCCACGTATTCGAAAAAATTATTTATACCCCGCAACCCGAAAATCTTTTTAACTTAAAACGCGAAAACCTTAAGAACCTTAACAAACTGAAAAACAGAAAAAATATAATCATTATTGGAACACTCGATTCAGACGATGCCGTTTCCGAATATATAAAAGCCTCTTTGGATTCTTCCGTTACAAAACTTGTTAAAGAAAGAAAAAATTTTTTCTTTAACAAAAACGACCTGTGGGCAAAACATCAACTTGTGATGTTTCTTACGGCAAACTCGATTGACGAATTGAAACAGAACATTTTAAATGCCAACGAAGAATTGCTTTATTCGTTCAGACAAACATCCAACAAACGTCTTTTTGCCAAACTTTATAAACCCGGTTTGGAAATGAAAAAAATAAAAGCCCGATTGTTAAAAAGTTACGGATGGACTTTTTACATTCAACCCGGAACAGAGCTTGCCATTAACGATTCTTTAAACAATTTTGTGTGGCTCAGAAGCGGACGAAACACTCCGATAGAACGTTGGATTTTTGTCCACTGGATTAACAACGCAAACCCCGATTATTTAAACAAAGATTCCGTTACAACTATACGAAACAGAATTACAAAAAAATATTTTACCGTAGCGGAGGATTCCGCTTATGTTGAAATTGCCACCGAAATGTCAAAGCCAAAAGTTTCGCAAGCAACTTTTAACGACGGTTATTCACTTATGACACAAGGATTCTGGAAATTTTCCGATAAATCCGGAGGCGGTCCGTTTATTAACTATTCGTTTTTAGATGAAAATACCGGACGTTTTTATATGGTGGATGCTTCTATTTTTGCCCCGAAATATTACAAGAAAAAACTTATTCAACAAGCTGATGTAATCTTAAATTCTTTTAAAACCAAAGATAAATTAAGTAAAAAACGAATAGAAGAAATTTTAAGCGAATTGGATTAAATTTTAATTTACCTTTACCGTAGCGTCGAATATACGACACTACGGTAAAATTTTTTATCTTTCTATAACTTCACGATATTTTATTATATCTCCTTGTAATCCCGGATAGTTCAAATAAAACAAATACTTATCTTTAGTTAAGCCGGTAAAATCCATATGAATTATATAATTGCAATTGCAGTAACATCCTAACTTTGCGGTATCTTTAACTTCAACCTTTATGGTACCGGGTTCCATTTTATAATTAACCGCAAACCTTTGGGAATCCGGACAGCAATTACCCCAAACGGAAAAATCTATTTTAAGTGTATCTCCAAAAGAATATTTAAAATATTTATCACCGCATTCGGGTTGCCTTACCTCCGAAACATTACGAATACAGCCGCTTATTTGACGGGCTGACATATGAATATTCTTCTCATTTTCCGTAGGAGAATTACATGAATAGAACCAGCTTAACGCAACAAAAGCCAAAATGAGTAGAAATTGTTTGAAAAACTTTTTTATTTCTCACCTTTATTTTGTTAATAAATTTTTAAACCAGAACTTAACATCCAATTTCATTGAATGGGAATATTTCGGGAAACGTATTCCGTGCCTTTGATTGGGATAAATCATCACTTCAAAATCTTTGTTAAGGTTTTCCAATTTATCGATTAATTGCAATGTGTTTTGCATGTGTACATTATCGTCCATTGTTCCATGTGTAATTAACATTCCGCCGTTATATTCTCCGGCGTAATTCATAACCGAGCCGTATTTATATCCTTCGGGATTTTCGCTCGGAGTATCCATATAACGTTCCGTATAAATATTATCGTACAATCGCCAATCCGTTACGGCATATTTTGCAATACCGTATTTAAAGTACTTACCGGCTCTTGCCAATGCCATGCTTGTAACATATCCCCCGTAACTCCCTCCGGTAATGGCAATTTTAGCCGTATCAATAAAAGATTGTTTTCGCAACCATTTTGCCGCTTCAATAAAATCATCTATTTCACGTTTGCCCAAGTTACGAAAAAGTTCGTTCTTTCCTTTTTTCCCGAAATGTCCAGAACCTCTGTTATCAACATTTAAAACAATAATTCCGTTTTGTGCAAGAAAATAGCTTCCCAATCCTCTGCGCGAAAAACTGTTTTTAACAATGGCAACTCCGGGCCCTCCGTATATTGAAATAATTACCGGATATTTTTTTCTTTTATCGAAATTGGGCGGAAGTACCCATTTGGCGGGCAGTTTGTACCCATCTTCTGTAGGAATGTTAAAAAGTTCTATTTTGCCGAGATTATATTTATCCATTTCGGGCAACTTGGAATTTGCCAATAGCTCTTTTGTTTTTTTCGAAATATCATAAAGATAAAGCCTCGGAGGAATTGAAACGGAGCTGTATTTGTCGAGAAAATATTTTCCTCCTTTTAATACCGTACAATTATGAGTGCCGGGTTCGTCCGTTAATTTTGTTAAGTTCTTTCCGTTAAAAGAGATTTTATAAAGATGTTTTTCAAGGGAACTCTCTTTGCCGGCATGAAAAAAAAGAGTCTCCGTTTTTTTATCAATAAAAGCAACGTCTGTTACCGACCAATCCCCTTTTGTAATCTGAGAAAGCTCTTTCTTTTTGTAATTATACAGATATAAATGATACCAACCGTTTATCTCGGAACGGAAAATAAAACGAGTATTATCGCCCAACGGATATAAATCTTCAATAAATTCAACCCAAGTGTTTTGTTGCTCGGAATATACTTTTTCGGGAGAAGGACTTTCCGTTCCGGTAAACATAATTTCCAACGAATCTTGTCCTCTATTCATTCTTTGGTAAAGCAACCCCTCACCGTTGCCCGTAAATTTAGCCCATGCAATTAAATTGCCTTTATTTACGGTACTATCTATCCATGCCGTTTTACCCGTTTGCAAAGTAATTATTCCGAGTTTAACTTCCGGCAACGGATCTCCGGCTTTGGGATAATGTGCAACTTCCAATTTGCCGTGAACTCCATCGGCATTAAATAATGTAAAGGTCGGAATGTTTTTATCATCAAACCTCATAAAAACAATTTGCTTGCTGTTTGGCGACCAATAAAAAGCGCGGTAATGCGAAGCTCTACCGAGTACTTCCTCGTAGTATACCCATGAAGCATAGCCGTTATATACCGTGTGTGATGTATCAAAAGTGAGTTGTCTTTCTTTTTTTGTTAACAAATTAAGTATGTAAAGATTATTCTTTTTAGTATAAGCAATCTGTTTTTCGTTCGGAGAAAAAACGGGGTTCTTTTCTTCCGCATTATCGTTTGTAAGCCTGATAACTTTATTATCCCCTTTGCGGTAAAGGAATAAATCGTTGTTTGTCTTTAATATAAATTCGGAATATCCTTTATTGTGTGCCAAAGCGTTTTGCAAATTAATATTAGCTTCTTTTTCTAAACTCCCGAAATCTATTATTACTTCTTCTTCTTTTTCGGGCAATAAAATCTTCACAATTTTATTTTCTCTCTTTTCCAGATAGGAATTATCTTTTTCGCAATCATACACTGTGGGAAGCGGTTTTAACAATTTAGGATTTCCCGCTAAATATGCCTGTTCAAAAGAAAGTTTCTTCGTTTGGGCAAACAATACGGAAACAATAATCGGCAATAAGATAATTAAGTGTTTTATTTTTATCATTTTTTTTCCTTTGTTTTAATTTTATAGTTTCAAAATATAAAATAATGCGAATGATTTCCTATCTTTGTAATATATTTAAAATAAAAAACAGGGAAAAAGATGAAACAATTTTTTAAGTTTTTCTTTGCATCGTTACTTGGTTCTTTAGTATCTTTTTTCGTTTTGTCTCTATTATCTTTTTTTATTCTTATTGGAATTGTTTCGATGATACAGAGCGAAAACGAAGTATCAATTCCTTCAAAAACAATTCTGGAACTCAGTTTTAACCACCCAATACCGGAGCGCTCTCATTTCGGAGATTTTGATTTTGCGGCTCTTATGTCTAAAGACATTGGCAAGGTATTGGGGTTGAATGATATTTTGGCAAACATCAAAAAAGCAAAAGACGATAAAAATATTGCGGCAATATATTTAAAGTTGGATAATTTTAACGAGGGAAGTTATGCCACGATAGAACCGATTAGAAATGCTTTAATAGATTTTAAAGATTCCGGAAAACCGATTATCGCACACGGAAATTATATCTCGCAAAAAGCATACTATCTTGCCTCTGTTGCTGATACCGTTTGCCTTACTCCAACCGGATATCTGGAATTTAAGGGACTTAACTCAATGTTATCCTTTTTTAAAAAAACTTTGGAAAAATTGGAAATAGATGTTCAAGTAATAAAGGTCGGCAAATTTAAAAGTGCCGTAGAACCTTTTTTACTTGATAGAATGAGCAATGCAAACAGAGAACAAATAACCGCTTTTATGAATTCCGTTAACAATTATGTACTTGGTAACATTGCCGAAGCAAGAAAATTAGACCTTGGAAAGGTAAAAACAATTTCCGGCAATATGTTGGTACGCTCCCCTCAAGATGCTTTGAAATATAACTTGGTCGATAAACTTGCATACGAAGTTGATGTGCTGGAAATTCTGAAAACCTTAACAGGTAAGGAAAAAATTAAAACCGTTAATTTAAAAAAATATAATAAGTAAAAGGAAATAAA